>JAFYEQ010000089.1 GCA_017544185.1 Oscillospiraceae bacterium | reverse complement strand
GAGAAGGGAGCGACCTTTCCTTGAAGGCACAAAGTCTCCTCGAAGTTATTTCAATCCACGCTCCCGAGAAGGGAGCGACCGTGGCTCTCGTCGAGATACGTCTTTGAGATGTTATTTCAATCCACGCTCCCGAGAAGGGAGCGACAGCAAAACTGCACAGATCTGTCCTTATCACAAGTAGGACCATAAGCAGTTTTGCACAGTTTTTTCCGTGATACAGTCATATACATGGTTTTTTCTCACGAAAAGGCACTGATATCCGGTGCGAATGGTACGGAGATATCATGACAGCATGCCATTCGCACCTAAACATTCAGAAGATAAGAGCATCCTGCACGTCGATGGTGTCCTTGGCTCCAATGTGCTCGACCTTCGCCTTCGACTTGCCGAGATAATAGAACCGCAGGCTGTCTTTCTCCGGATCTATCTCTTTTGTGAGTATATTCTTCAGTTCCGTGATCTTTGCAGGGTCTGCCACACATTCGAACACCGAGTTCTGCACTCTTACCCCATAGTTCACACATTGCTTTGCGACCCTTCTGAGACGCTTTCGTCCTTCTCTGTCCTGAGTGTTCACATCGTATGTGATGAGCACGAACATAGTATCACTTCCATAGGAAAGGCGGATATGCATCCAGATCGCCGCGTATGTATCTAGCCAGGAGCAGCGCCTGCACATACGGGAGCATGCCCCACTCCAGCTTTTCATCCAGATACGGATGGGTGAGCTCCTCATATTTGCGTTTCTGCCAATGCTCGAAAAACACACGCCTGCCCTGTTCATTGAGCAGCACTGCGCCATCCTCACGCATATCAAAATGATCTGGCTGTATGTACTTCTTGTTTATCATAGTTATGACAGACCTGTCACAGTATGCCCTAAACTCCTCTACGATATCCAGAGCCAGCGAACGCCGCCCCGGTCTGTCGGTATGGAACACACCTACATAGGGGTCCAGTCCTACGGCCTCCAGTGCCGAGCTGCACATGGATGTCATCATCGAATACGCGAACGACAGCAGCGCATTCACACGGTCGCGCGGCGGACGGCGATATCGTCCTGTATACCTGAAGTCGTCCTTCTGCTGCAGTATCATGTCATCGAACACAGAGAAGTATACGCTCGCCGCCTCTCCCTCTATGCCCCGCAGCACATCAGCATCAGCAGCCGATCCTGCAGCTGCTATGGCTCCCTGAAGATATCCCGATCTCTGCCTGAACAGGTCTGTATCTATCCTGGGACCGTGATCGCGTATCATGCGTTCGAGGACCCATCGGCTGTTGAACAGCTTTGCAGCTATGATATCCCGTGATATGGCAAGGCTCCTTGAAGGATCGTCTGCGATGCGGTACTGTTCGCGCCGCAGCAGCACATTGCCCTTCACCTCGCCCTCCACACGTGCCAGGAAATGACCGTTCCTGCTCATGAACACAAGGGATATGCCGTCTCTTGCGCACTTTCCCATAAGGGCAGGCGATGTCCCTGCATGACCGAAAGTCACGATCTGTTCCAGGTTATGCAAAGGGACACGGCCTATCTCTTTTCCCTCACAGGATATCACTATGTTCTCGCCGTCCAGTGACAGATAGCGATCGGGCTGGTTTATATACAGTGTGTTTTTCAGTCGTTTCATGACGCACCATCCCCGTATAGGGTATCCCTTATATAGACAGAGGCTTTCTTCTTCTCGGTCTGGGGCAGACATATCTCCTTCAGGGAACATGCATTGCACGCCTTTCGTCTTTTTACGATCGGGGTATGCTTTTTCCGGTAGAGCTCGTGCATCTCCTCTATGATATCTTCGGTCCTCTTTCTGAGCTGTTCGTCGAATACGACTTTCATCCTGTGACGTGTCTCACCGTAGTAGAGATATCCCTCTCGGATCTCACAGCAAAGCATATCCTCAAGACACATCGCCTGCGCTGTCAGCTGCAATATATCACAGTCATCGTCCTTCGGACGTCCCCGCTTGTATTCCACAGGGGTGACAGACCATGTGCCATCCATCCCGTGGATAGGCACCCCATCGGGATCGCGTCTGAACTCCACAGCATCACATTCTCCCGACAGTCCCAGTCGCGATGATGATACTGCCATCGCTCGGGTAACTATCAGATCTCCGCGCTTTTCACGGACGGATGCATCATGCACTCTTTCATGCATGATGTCCCCGTCTGCAGTGCGGTAGTTGTCCTCCCACTGCTGCTCGATATCTATCAAAGCCCACTGCCTGCGGCAGAAGGCGAAGTGCTGTATCCCCGAGAGCATGAGATGATCGTCTTCGTCGTACATCACAGGAGATCCACTACCTCAGGCACCGCGCCCTCCAGCTCCCCGAGGGATATGTCATAGTCATCAAAGGATCTGGGGACCGCAACACCTTCCTTCAGAGATACGCGGAGAAGGCGGTGGATCTTGGCAGAGGACCACTTGGGAGTTTTGCTGTCATGCTCCCACCAGTAAAGACGACATACCTCCATACTGCCCTCGGGACGCGCCGAAGAACAGTCGTTCTCGAACAGAGTACACAGCGCCTGCTTTATCTTCTCCGCATCCTCGTCGGAGAAGCCTGTCTTCTCAGCGAGCTGACAGTTGATGCTGCCGTTGATGATATACATACCGAAGGCCACTCTGTGCTTTGTACCCATGGTATCCGAAGCCTTGCCTTCCTTACCGCTCTCGCTGTTGACGCTCTTGGTGATCTGCATGCTCACTATTTCCACGGGAGATACGCTCACTGCCTGTTGTATGCTGACAGGGCCGCGCACGCCGACCGACACCTCGTCTCCTTTGAACGCGAATACCTGACCAAAGCTGCGTACATCTATCCATTCCTCGCAGGCGGTCTTCGCGTAGGCATCACGGTCGGTCTTCTTGCCCTTTGATACAGCCTTTATAGCCTCGTTGCCCTCTGCGCGGGCGCGAAGGCTGTCATACCCGTCATCGCAGCGGTCATCAGACTGCACGAAGATCTTCTCGCCCATGTCCTGCAGACGGTTGCGTATCTTGCGCTTGATGCATACGTCGGAGATCTCACCGAAGCCCTCCATATCCTCTCTGGGACGATCGCCGTTGAGCGGATCTCCGTTGGGGTTGGCGTTGGTCACTGTGACCAGAAGTGAAAAGTCTATCTTGTGCTGCAGAGTACCCATCAGTTTTCCTCCTTGTTCCTGTTGTACATATACGACATATAGTGATGATAGCCTATCAGATACATAGGACTTAATCGGCTGTTGTCAGCGAACTCGATCGGTATGAATCTGTCCATGACTGTCTGTATATCCTTCTCTACAGACGAACGATATTTATGCCTGTCGAGATAGGGGCGCAGCCGTTCCTCGATGATCTGCCATGTATGACATGGATGCTGTGCAAAATTCGACCAATAGCGCCTTGCATTGGTAACTCGCTTCGATCTGTCGCCCTCCTCATAGGTGTCGCTCTCAGCCTTGTCGGCTATAGCCAGCAGACAGCCGTAGAGATAGCTGCGGTCGGTCTCATTGGGGTCGTATGCCATAGGTATCGCTCCTTTCCTGTACGCACGGTACATACCGCAGGCGGTATCGAGAACCGTACTGTGCAGATACTTCTGTTCATATTTGAGCGGCGCGGACGCCTTGTGATACAGCATCTGCATGATATCCTGAGGCAATGCTCTGCCGTTCATAACACAGGGGAGAAGCCGAAGGATCTGCTCGCGTGTGAGCTTATCATCACATTTTAGCATACCATTTTGCTCCGTGCCGTATGCAGCGCGTACGATCTCCCGCAGTACGAACGACTTCACTACCGGCCGTTTCCGCTTGCTGTCATATCGGATCCACGCGGAACATTCATGCCAGTTCTGCAGATGATGCAGGAAGTCCGAGCCCTGAAGCTCATCGTATACAGCCACCGAAAGACGTCCGGGACTGGCAGAATCAAGTCCCATGATCATTACCTTCGTATCATTGCGGAAACGCTGCTCATACCCGAAGATATACTTTCTCAGCCAGCTGCGGTACCCCTCAAGGGAATCATAGTATTCGTCGTCTTCCCAGTCATCCTCCGCAGATCCGCTGAGCTCATCGGGGATATGCGCCAATGCGCTGGCCCATATCACCAGTGTCAGTGACCCGAATGAACATCCCTGCTTTGCTATGAGCCATTTCAGCGCATTATGCATCTTCTGAGAGAACTCATAGCTCACAGATAATGCCTCTTCCTTGTCTGAGAAGCGCCCACGATAGGTGAATCCGCTCTCGTCGTTAGACGATATCAGCTTAGCGCTGTCACCGCTGTTCCTTATCTTCTTGGGATGCTTGTATGTCACGGGAGATATCTCTCCTGTCGCATAGCATAGCTGCTCATTCCCCATCATGCTGCTGTTGAAATGTATAAAGCTTTCATACAGTGACGGATCCAGCCATGTCCGCGGCTCCTTGTCAAGCTCTTTATATCGTACCACGATCCGTACGAACGCATCCTCTTGATCTATACCGTTTATCTTTACTTTAGTTTGGAGCATGCCTGTATCCGGATCTGTTTTCAAAACACCGCTCTTGACAAGATCCTCCATCAGCGTCTTTTTTTGCAGATACTCATATAGAGCGACGATCGCAGGATGAGTATAGTCGCTTTCCTTCCAACAGGCGAGCTGGTCCATATATGCACTGAAGAAGGTGCTGTTGTCTGAGTGCTTTCCTTCAACATATCGCGTATAGTCTCCGCACATATATACCAGCTTATCCGCGAAAGGCATGGCGCAGACCCCGCTCGTCCTTGCTCCGGACCCCTCAGTCACAGGGATGATGGTAACAGCATCTTCCTTGTTAACTATACTCGCGCCCTTGAAGTTGCCTTTCTCGTCGATCGTGAGTTCGATCTGAGCATTGGCAGTGGAGTGAGACACGGGGAGCAGACCGTTTTCAGGATCCTTGCAGGCCAGCTCATATACCTGATACAGTTCATCTGTCCAGCCCATCAAACACACCTCCCGCAAATTCGTCCAGTCCATTGAAGTTGCCATCTCCGAAGGGCTTGATGGCCATATCCTTTATATACCGTTTCATGGTACATTCTTCGGGTGCTATGAAGCGTATCACGCCGTTCTCCATAACAGGCCGCCACAGCCGCAGTGTAAGCCCGCCCTTGTCCTCATCGAGCACAGCCTCATCTGCATAGGTGAACCCGTGCTCCATCACGCTGTAGGGTATGGTACCGCACTTATCGTAGGCACCCTCTCCCTCGCCGAATACACAGGGCTCCACATATCCCTGACATTCCCTCGTACCGAGGAATATATCGCGTCTCCCGCCGCGTTCTATCATACGTTTGGCGATATTGTGATGCTTGTTCTCATCACGGTCTCGTGCGAGCTCAGGACGGTTCAGGTTCCATACGAAATGCGCCCGCACCTGATAATGCACATCCTCTAAATAAGTATAGTACGCCAGATCATTGCCCTTGTCTTTGAGCGGACGTATCCCTTTCCTCGCAAAGCGTATAGGAGACATGATACGCACTTCGTCTATGATCCAAACTATCGTAGGCTTCCAGTATACGCTTTGCATGATCCCCTTCAGTGCTTCATACGTAGGGATAGGGTAGCTCGTCTTCTCCCCTCCCGGACGGGTCAGTATGTCCGAGAACAGAGCATACTTGCCCCACACAGCAAATTCCACCATATTCTTATGCTTCGGTCT
>JAFYEQ010000088.1 GCA_017544185.1 Oscillospiraceae bacterium | reverse complement strand
CGTTCAAGAGAGTTCCTCTGGCAGGAGGGCCACACCATCCATGCCACTGCTGAGGAGGCTATAGAAGAGACCGAGAAGATGCTCAACGTATACGCCGACTTCTGCGAGAAGTATCTGGCTATGCCCGTTGTCAAGGGACAGAAGACCGAGAGCGACAAGTTCGCAGGTGCGGTATCTACCTACGCTATCGAGGCTCTCATGCATGACGGCAAGGCACTGCAGGCAGGTACGTCCCACTACTTCGGCGACGGCTTCGCAAAGGCGTTCGACATCATGTACACCGACAAGGAGAACAAGAAGGTATATCCTCATCAGACATCATGGGGCGTTACCACACGTCTCATCGGTGCTGTCATCATGACCCACGGCGACGACAACGGTCTGGTGCTGCCTCCTGCTGTCGCTCCCGTACAGGCTGTCATCGTTCCCATACAGCAGTTCAAGGAAGGCGTGCTCGACAAGGCCAATGAGATCGCCGATACTCTCCGCGCTGCAGGCATCCGCGTGAAGGTAGACGACAGCGACAACAGCCCCGGCTGGAAGTTCGCTGAGTATGAGATGAAGGGCGTACCTGTCCGCATAGAGATAGGCCCCAAGGATATAGAGCAGGATCAGTGCGTTACTGTTATGCGCCACAACAGACAGAAGGACTTCGTGCCTCTGGAGGGCATAGCCGACACCGTCAAGGAGAAGCTGGAGACTGTACGCGTCGGTCTCTACGAGGCTGCTCTTGCTAACCGTGAGCGCAGGACCTATGCCTGCACCGATATGGACGGCATCCTCAAGGCACTTGAGAACGGCGACGGCTTCATCAAGGCCATGTGGTGCGGCGATGAGGCATGCGAGGACAAGGTCAAGGAAGTGACCGGTGTCGGCTCACGCTGCATCCCCATGGAGCAGGAGCATATCTCCGATGTATGCGTATGCTGCGGCAAGCCTGCACAGCACATGGTGATGTGGGGCAAAGCATATTAAGTCGGCAGTGCCGGCGGCCAATTCGCTGATGAGATCATAAGGACGGTCCCATTTGCGGCTCGGTAACGTTACACGTGACAAACCGATGCCTTCGACAACGTTCCTTCCTTATGTAACATTATATCATATCACACGTGGCCTGTCAATAGGTATCATGAAATTGTAACTTTTATGGAGGGGCTATGAGCATATTTCTCACATCCGACCTCCATCTGGGACATGACAAGCCCTTTATATGGCAGGCCAGGGGCTTTAGCTCCATCGAGGAGCATGACAGTGAGATCGTCAGGCGGTGGAACGAGCGAGTGTCCGAGGAGGATACCGTGTATCTCCTGGGCGATGTGATGCTGGACGATACGGTCAAGGGAATGGAGCATCTGCGTTCCCTGAAGGGCGAGATACACATCGTGAGGGGAAATCACGACACGGACCGCAAGGTGGAGATGTACCTCACCTCTCCCAACGTGGCGGAGGTGGCAGCGGCGCTGTACCTGCGCCAGGGCAAGCGGACGTTCTATATGAGCCACTATCCCACACTGGTGGACAATGTGGCCGATCCCGGTTACGTGCATCCGCTGATATGTCTGTACGGTCACACCCATCAGAGGGACTGCTTCTTCACGGCGGAGGGCCACACCGTCCCATTCATGTACCATGTAGGCGTGGACAGCCACGATCTGTACCCGATCCTCATCGAGGACGTCATAGATCACATCCGCGCCGAGCGTGCAGGGTACACGTTCTAGAGGCCGGTGGCTCCCGTGGGCTGACACATAGGTCAGCCCCTACAGATGCTCCCATTACTCCAACTCGAATCAAGAGGTCAACTATGGATCTATACGATGAGGCGCTGATCTTCGCCCTTAAAAAATGGATCGCCGATGAGATCAACGAGATGTACGACAACAAGATCTGCGGACTTGTGATAGGCCTCGATGATGACGGATACATCGGGTATACTACGGAAACTCACATGAAGTCATCCGGTGCGGATATGTCGGACATATCCGCGTGGAAGTGCCCCAGATCTGCGGCCATAGACGACGATGATGCGGTATATGGCGCTCTTGAGATGTGGCAGAAGCTAAAGCAGATACAGGACGCCGATATGCGCTCGGGGTTCTTCACCTGTGCCAGAGAAGCAGCTGCACAGCTGCGGACCGACGGCATCATACGCGAGCGCTTCGGGTCGGACATCCGGATACTTTTCAAGGAGGACTGACATGAAGAGATATATGATCCCTGTCATAGCTGCTGCGGTGATGACCATCGCGTCCGCGGCGGTATCTGCAGAAGGCTTCAGCGCAGAGCTGACAGCCACGCCCAAGTCCGACGAGGTGAAGGTAGGCGACAAGATCGAGGTCACTGTACGCGCTGAGAACACAGGCGACACCCTCACCGATGCAAAGATATACTTCGAGGATCAGGAGATCTGGTCCGATGACGTGTTCGAGCCCGGAGAGGTGGGCGAGAAGGGTATAGGCCTGCTCGCGTGGGAGAGCGACATCGACAGCGGCGGAGCCATAAACGTCTCCCTCGACACCAATGAGCTGGATGAGCCTGTGAAGGTCACGGTCAATGTGACCGTGCTCCCGGGCAAGGAGCCTGTGGTCGATGAGAACGGTCAGCCCGTCACGGATCCCGCAGAGAGCAGCCCATCCACGGGCAACAGCGCCCCCTATGCGGCGGCATTTCTCGCGTTCACGTCCGCAGCAGTCCTTATAAAGAAAAAATGACCGGCGGCAAGACCGCGGTCTCAACGAGGTGTTATTATGCCAACATTTTATATCACTACCCCAATATACTATCCGTCGGGAGCTCCCCACATAGGCCACTGCTATACCACCGTAGCCTGCGACGTTATCGCACGCTTCAAGAGGATGCAGGGCTATGACGTCATGTTCCTCACCGGTACTGACGAGCACGGTGCGAAGATACAGCAGAAGGCAGAAGCAGAGGGCATGACCCCTCAGCAGTATGTAGACGGTATAGTAGCCAACTTCAAGCGCCTGTGGAGCTTCATGGGCATCAGCTATGACCGCTATGTAAGGACCACCGACCCCTACCACATAGAGACCGTGCAGAACATATTCCGCAAGCTCTATGACAAGGGCTATATCTACAAGGGCACCTACAAGGGCAAGTACTGCGTTCCCTGTGAGAGCTTCTGGACCGAGACCCAGCTGGTGGACGGCAAGTGTCCCGACTGCGGCAGAGAGGTCAGGGAGGCAGAGGAGGAAGCATACTTCCTCAAGCTGTCCGTCATGACCGACAAGATAATCGACCTGCTGAAGAATACCGACTATCTGCGCCCCGAGACCCGCGTGAACGAGATGATAAACAACTTCGTCAAGGACGGTCTGGAGGATCTGTGCATATCCAGGACCACCGTAAAATGGGGCATCCCCGTTCCCTTTGACGAGAAGCATACCATATACGTATGGCTCGACGCGCTCATAAACTATATCAGCGCACTGGGCTACGAGAACGGTACCTATGATGACTTTGACAAGTACTGGCCCGCTCAGATGCATATGACCGCAAAGGAGATAGTGCGCTTCCATTCGATCGTATGGCCCGCTCTCCTCATGATGCTGGATGTGCCCCTTCCCAAGAGGCTCTACGGCCACGGCTGGATCACCTTCAACGGTGCCAAGATGTCCAAGTCTCTGGGCAATGTCATCGATCCCTTCGTGCTCGGCGAGCGCTACGGCGTGGATGCGGTGCGCTATCAGATACTCCGTGATATGCCCTACGGCTCGGATTCCAACTTCTCCAACGAGATCATGATAAACCGCATCAATACCGACCTTGCCAACGATCTGGGCAACCTGGTCTCCCGCACCGTTGCGATGGCTGACAAGTACTTCGGCGGCACTCTGCCCACCGACAGACAGCCCGATGCAGCGGATGACGAGCTGATCGCGATGGCTTCCGGCCTGCGCGACCGCGTGGCAGACCTGATCGAGGAGGCTCAGCATTCTCTGGCGCTGGCGGAGATATTCAAGGTGATCTCCCGCGCCAACAAGTACATAGACGAGACCGGTCCCTGGATACTTGCGAAGGATGAGAGCAGGAAGGGCAGGCTCGCGACGGTACTGT
>JAFYEQ010000087.1 GCA_017544185.1 Oscillospiraceae bacterium | reverse complement strand
GGGAGCGTTGCCGCTCTCATCCGGATGATATTCATTGTTGGTGATCAGTGCCATCACAGGAGAGCCCGTGGTGCGGCAGCCTGATATTCCCGACATGATAGAGGGCATCTGAGCGCCACTCATTATCTTTCCTGTCCTGTCGGTGAGGCGTCTGCCCATCTGTTCGCGCAGCATATCCGTGTCGATATACTCGCCCGGAGGGAGATCGTCTATCGTAACACCTATCGCAGGGCCGCAGGCCTCTCCGAACACGGAGAAACTGATCCTTCCGCGCCAGATAGAAGACATATCCACACCTCCTTATATCTGCTGTATATCCCCGCCAAGGGATCTGAGATCTTCAAAAAATCCTGGGTAACTCTTGCTGACGGCCTCTGCACCGTGTATCACCACAGGAGCGGTCGACCATACCGATGCGATGGCTGCAGCCATGACGATGCGGTGATCGTTGTGGGCATCCACCTCACCGCCCTTGAAGCGGTCGGTATGATGTATGGTCATACTGTCGCCGTCTACCTCAGCATGGCCTCCGAGAGCGTTGATCATCTCGGATGTGGACACCAGTCTGTCCGATTCTTTTATGCGGAGCCTTTCTGCATTGACGATATGGCTCGTACCTTCACAGAAGGATGCGAACACGGCGAGTATGGGAACTAGGTCTGGTATATCCGCCACGTCTGCTGTGAAGCCGTTGGTATCTTTCACCATATCGCGTATGATGCTGTCACCCTGTACTGTGTCTTCCTTAAGGTTACCTATGTCTATGCTGCATCCCATGGCGTTGGCTGTATAGAAGAACGCTGCCTGAGACCAGTCACCCTCAACGGTGTAGTCATGAGGGGCGTATCTCTGTCCGCCGCGGATGCGGTATACGTCAAGTCCGTCCACCGTGCCCTCTTCTATGGAGATCCCGAATGAACGCAGTATATCCATCGTCATGTCCGCATAGGGCTTTGACTGCAGAGGCGATGTGAGCCTGATGCAGGACTCGCCGTCGAGCAGGGGGAGCGCGAACATGAGCCCCGTGATGAACTGGGAGGATATGTCCCCCTCAAGAGAGAATATGCCCGATGTGAGCCTTCCCTCTGCCGTGATGGGAAGACCGCTCTGTTTATCGAATGTGATGCCTTTTTGGGACAGCTCACGTATATACGGTGTTATGGGGCGGGAGGGGAGCTTGCCGCGGCCGCTGAAAGTGGACTTTGTACCGAGAGCCGCCGCGACAGGTATAACGAAGCGCAGTGTGGAGCCGCTCTCGCCGCAGTCGAGGGAAGCAGCTTCTGCAGGGGAAGCTATGCCCTTTACTGTGTAGACCGAGACGTCTCTCGTGATCGACGCGCCGAGCCGTTCCATGCATCCGCAGGTCACGTCTATATCAGCCGAAGAGGATACACCGCTTATGACAGATGTACCCTGTGCCAGTGATGCGGCTATGACGGCACGGTGAGAATAGCTCTTGGAAGAAGGTATATCCACATGGCCTTTTAGTATCGAAGGAGTTATCTTTATATCCATTTGCTTACCTGAGGTATGAGAGGAAAGTATCGACGGTCAGCTTTACTACAGAAGCATGACCGACCTTGTCGCATACGACTATGCCGATGGTGTCGCCGTCGCGCTTCTTGTCGTTGAGCACAGCTTCGCCAAGCTCAGATAGGGCAGGCTCGACTTCTATAGCGAGATCATACTTTTCAAGGCATTCATGCAGCTTTGTGCAGAGATCATCATCACACATGCCATGCTCTGCGGCCAAGGCCGTTATGAGCTCCATGCCCTTTGCCACAGCTCTGCCGTGAGATATGCCGGTATAGTGGTAGTACTGTTCTATGGAATGACCGAGGGTATGACCGAAGTTGAGGAGCGCCCTCTCACCTCTGTCGAACTCGTCGGCTTCCACTACGTCGCGCTTTATGGAAACACACTCGTATATAACATCATCTATGATAGTGCCGATATGGTCGATATCGCATCCGCACAGCTTGTCAAAGAGGGAGGCGGACTTGATCATACCGTACTTCACGACCTCGCCCATGCCGTCCACGAGGAAATCTTTGGGGAGAGTACCGATGGTATCGGTATCTATTATCACGAGCTTTGGCTGCTTGAAAAGACCTACAAGGTTCTTGCCCTCGGGTATATCTATGGCGGTCTTGCCTCCGACAGATGAGTCTACCTGTGCGAGAAGGGACGTAGGGATCTGTATAAAGTCCATGCCGCGCAGATACGTACCGGCAGCATAGCCAGCCATATCACCCGTGACGCCGCCGCCGAGAGCTATGACCGCATCGGTGCGGGTATAGTGCATAGAGGCGAGAAAGGAATATATATGCGTAAGTGTGTCGCTGGACTTGGAAGCCTCACCGTGGGGGAAGACGAAGCTGTCACAGCTGTATCCCCCGGATCTGAGGGACGTTTCCAGCTTATCGAGATAGATATCTGCGACATTGTCATCACATATCACGACGAATCGTTTTGCCGTTGTAACGGGGCGTATGAGCTCCGCTGCTCCGTCCAGCAGACCGTGCCCTATGATGACATCATATACGGTAGATGCGTTTACTCTGACAGTTCTCATATATATTTCTCCTTTGTGGTCACACATAATCATTATACCACATTTACGATGATATGTCAATAGAAATATAAAAAGATGGTTTGGCTGGTGAGCCGATCCGGATCTATAAAGCATACACAAGATATGTGGAATGATGGCTTTTTAAAGACTTTAGACT
>JAFYEQ010000086.1 GCA_017544185.1 Oscillospiraceae bacterium | reverse complement strand
CGGCGGTGCTCCTGCTCATAGAGATACTGATAGGTATGTATGCTCACGGCTGGGTGCGCAGCTACCTGGGCGACGTGCTGGTGGTCATATTGATATACGCTCTGGCAAGGGCCATATCTCCGGATATCCCGCGAAGATGGTATATCCTCCCTACGGGGATACTGCTTTTCGCCTATTGTGTAGAGGGGCTCCAGCTGTGGGGCTTCTGCGATAAGCTGGGCATACAGGACAGGCTGCTCCGCATCATCATTGGTACGGGCTTCTCCGTGACGGATCTGTTCTGCTATACCGCCGGCATAGTGCCGTGCTATATAGCAGACTATGTCATGTCTCACAGGAGGCGGGAGGGATAGCTCGTATCGGGAGCTGGTGTCTATGGCTGTAGGAAGGAACTTGGATATAGTGTGTATGCCTATGAGCCATATCCAAAACAAAAGAGGCTGTTGCTAATACGCAACAGTCCTTGTTGGTGCGGATAATGTGACTTGAACACACACGTATCAATACTACTAGAACTTGGATCTAGCGCGTTTGTATATGAGCCATATCCCTCAAAAGCATAAACGAAAGAACACATCATTAAGATGTGCTCTTTTCTTGGTGCGGATAATGTGACTTGAACATACACGGTATCAATACTACTAGAACTTGGATCTAGCACGTTTGTCTATGAGCTATATCCCTCAAAAGCATAAACGAAAGAGCACACCACAAAGATGTGCTCTTTTCTTGGTGCGGATAATGTGACTTGAACACACACGGTATTGCTACCACTAGAACCTGAATCTAGCGCGTCTGCCGATTCCGCCATATCCGCTCGTCTTACTGACAAGGTATATTATACCACATAGGACACGGGATGTCAAGAGGTTTTTTCAAGATCTTTCTTGTAAACGAAATTTAGGAGCGAGAAATATATTTTTTGTATATACTTGACAGATCACTGTGAATGTAGTATAATATAAGGTGGTTTATTTTGCAGTAATGTGACACGGAGTTGAGCGCATGATATCACTATGGAAGAAGATATTCGGTACCGCGTGGGATGAGCTGATCAATCTCTCTCCCGATATATGCGGTATACTTATAAATAAGGCCGACAAGTCCGTCATGATCGACGCCAACGCCCGCAGACTGCTGGGGCTCTCGGCAGATCCCGGGTACGATCGGGTCATGACAGTCATAAAGGCGCTCACCGACCAGCCGCCCGAGGCTGCTCCGCTCTCCTGCAGACTTATGTGTCCCGGGGACGACGTGGTGGCAGCTCTGGTCCGCGTCAACCGCGTCACTCAGACAGACCCCAAGCTCTGTGGACGAGGGAACATACTGGCAGCGCTCACATCGGCAGGCGAGCGGTCTATGCTGGCCATGATCGAGATACAGGCCTATGAGGGCGTACCTCCCGCATTCGCTGTGCAGACGGTAATAAACGGCATCAGCGAGATAGAGCCCTCAGCCCTTATATCCTGCTGCGGCAAGAGAAAGTACTGGCTGTTCATACCCGATGCGGGTGAGGATCCCGTAGACAGGCTGAGGCATATACGGAAGGGCTCCATGGAGTCCATGGATGATCTGACATTTACTGCGGGCATCGGCAGCACAGACAAGGAGCCCATGCAGCGTATGGATACCGCCGAGTCCATGCTCTATCAGGCTAATATTGGCGGCAAGGGGACTATACAGTCCTACTCCGAGCAGCTCTATGCCGAGCGCACCTCCGAGATCGACCATGACCGAAGCTTCGCACAGCTGGTGGATGAGAACTTGTTCGTGTACAGCTTCCAGCCCATCGTGTCATCCCATAACGGCTCTATATTCGCATACGAAGCACTCATGCGCACAGAGAACAGCATAGGTCTCACCCCCGATGACGTGATAAGCTGTGCGACCCGCGCCAACAGGCTCTACGACGTGGAGCGCTGCACTATGCTCAATGCGCTCAGTACCATAGCCAATCACCGTGAGGAGTTCACCGACAAGAAGCTGTTCGTGAACAGTATATCCGCTCATATGCTGGTCGATGAGGACTGGGCAGCCCTGAAGCATAAGTTCGGCGACGTGATGGATCATCTGGTCATAGAGCTCACAGAGCAGACCGAGATGCAGGACGACAAGATCGCCGTCATCAAGGACAGGATCATGGATATGGGCATATTCCTTGCCATAGACGACTACGGCACAGGGTATTCCAATACCTCTAATCTCCTGCGGTACTCTCCCGACTTCGTGAAGATCGATCGTTCGCTCATCATAGATATAAACAAGAAGCCCAAGATACAGCAGCTGGTGTCGGGCATAATCGAATTCATACATTCCAACGGATATGTGGCACTGGCGGAGGGCGTGGAGACCTATGACGAGCTGAAGGTCATGATACAGCTGGGCGCGGATCTTATACAGGGCTATTACTGTGCTCGCCCGAGGACATATCTGCAGACGGAGATCTCCGAGAACGTTATCAACGAGATCATCCGCATAAATAACGAGCTGGTGGGAGAAGTATCGCGCTACTGCCACCCCGCCAACAACGAGGTCATAGACCTGTTCAGTCTGTCAGCCGACCACTACTCCGCGATATTCGTGGAGGTGCCCCATATCGTAGTCAAGGGCAGGCGGTCGGATACTCCCATAAATATACCCATCGTCATCAAGGACGGTCTGACGACAAAGGTCGACTTTGAGGACGTATGCCTTACCACAGAGAAGGATATCCCTCTGATAACCGTGGGCGCGGGCGCATCGCTGGAGCTTTGCGTGATGGGCGTGAACAAGATGTTCAAGAGAGGGATATACGTCCCGGAGGGCGCATCCTTCACCCTCAGCGGCAGCGGGTCGCTGGAGATACAGGCATCGCTCACCTCGTCCTATGGCATCGGCACCGATAAGGATCAGAACTACGGAGATATCACTCTGGGCAGTTCCGGACGGCTCACCATATCCTCCTTCGGTGATACATCGGTAGGTATCGGCGGAGGACGCAATGAGGCCGCCGCCAAGATACGCGTACTGCGCGGAGATATCCGCATCAACTGCGAGGGCTCCGTATCCGTAGGTGTTGGCACGATCAAGGGCCATACCGACGCCGTGCTTGACAACTGCTCCATGTCGGTGCTCTCAAATTCCCATAATGCTGTGGGCGTGGGCTCCATCGAGGGCTCGGCTGATATCACCATGAACAGCTTCAGAGTGTTCGTGGACCTGTCAGGCATAGACCTGTGCGGGATCGGAGTATGGGAGAAGGGCACGGGCAGCATAACCGTCAGCAACGGCAGCCTG
>JAFYEQ010000085.1 GCA_017544185.1 Oscillospiraceae bacterium | reverse complement strand
TCAAGGGTCTGATCATAGATGGTATCATCGCAGGTGTAGGCGCAGTACTGGGCTTCGTGCCTCAGATGCTGGTGCTCTTCCTGATGCTGGCCTTCCTTGAGGCATGCGGATATATGGCGAGGATCGCATTCGTGCTGGATAAGGTGTTCAGAAGGTTCGGTCTTTCCGGTAAGTCCTTCATACCCATGCTCATAGGTACGGGCTGCGGCGTCCCCGGTATAATGGCGAGCCGTACCATCGAGAACGAGCGCGACAGACGCATGACCATCATTACCACTACTTTCATACCCTGCGGTGCGAAGGTGCCCTTCATAGGCATGATCGCAGGCGCTATATTCGGCGGCTCTGCATGGGTGGCAACTTCGGCGTACTTCGTAGGTATGGCATCCGTTATAGTATCGGGCATCATGCTCAAGAAGACATCTATGTTCGCAGGCGACCCCGCTCCCTTCGTTATGGAGCTCCCCGCATACCATCTCCCGACAGTGGGCAATGTGCTCCGCTCTATGTGGGAGCGAGGCTGGTCCTTCATCAAGAAGGCAGGTACTATCATACTGCTGTCTACCATAGTAGTATGGTCCACCAGCCGCTTCGGCGTCATAGACGGCAGCTTCGGCATGCTGGAGGAGGATCAGCTGGATGCTTCCATACTCGCTGGTCTGGGCAACTGCATAGCATGGATATTCGCACCTCTCGGCTGGGGCAACTGGCAGGCAGCTGTAGCATCCATCACCGGTCTTGTGGCTAAGGAGAACATAGTAGGCACCATGGGCACCCTCTACGGCGGCGGAGACGGTACTGTATGGCAGGCTCTTGCAGCTGCGTTCACAGGAGTTACCGGTTATTCCTTCCTCGTGTTCAACCTTCTCTGCGCTCCCTGCTTCGCAGCTATCGGCGCGATCAAGCGCGAGATGAACAACGGGAAATGGACAGCCTTCGCTATACTGTATCAGTGCGGCTTCGCGTATGCCATAGCCTTTATGGTAACACAGTTCGGCGGACTGTTCACAGGAAATGTGAACGTGATAGGCCTTGTTTTCGCCATAGCTATACTTGCAGGTATGGTCTATATGCTCTTCTTCAAGAGCTACAAGGAGGCTACCAAGCTTACAAAGGCGGCTGTAAAGGTCTGATGAGGAGAGATAATCATGATCTCGTGGCTCTCGGCAAATATCGGTACGATAGTGATAACGCTCGTACTCATCGCACTTGTGATATCTGTGATCGCAGGCATGATAAAGGATAAGCGCAAGGGCAAACATTCCTGCAGCTGCGGATGCAAGAACTGTGCGATGCAGGGCATGTGTCATAAAGATCCCCATAACATAACATAAACGACCCCTTCCCTGAGCAGGACGGACTGTCACATCGGCAGTCCGTCCCGCTTTTTAAAAATGGTCGTCAACTGCTTGACTTTATTTGTATTTTAGGGTATAATAGGAGGTGATACAAAACTGCAAAGAGGTATATCTATTTATGGGTAACTACGATCAGATGCTATACGGACAGGGATACGACCCCTTCGCTGTGTCCCAGGCCGAGAAGAAAGCTATAAAGAAGCAGATGGGCGATACCTTTATCATGTGCATCATTGCTCATGTGATGATATCGGTCATAGCCATGTTCATATTCGACCTTATGGACGCATATCCGGGATATGAGTTTCGGACAGCCGACAACGGACTGTCGATCATGGACTGGCAGTACAGTCTGGCGGGCTCTATGCCGTCGATAATAATGTGTACCGTACTGTTCCTGTTCGATAAGTTCACCAATAAGATCAAGATGGACGACTATCTGCGCACCGACCGCATGGGCGGCAGCTTCATACCGCTGTTTTTATGTGTGCTCGCCTTCGGCTACGTAACGTCCATACTTATCCAGCTCCTTGTCACCGCCGGGTTCAATGCCTTTGACTATTCTCCCATGAACGAGAACTATTACTTCGAGACCGACCTGACGCCTGCATATCTGGCCCAGGAAGTGCTCACCACGATAGTGCTCGCTCCTATCGCGGAGGAGCTCATGTTTAGAGGCGTGGTGCTCCGCCGTCTTTCCAAGGTCAGCAGACGCTTCGGCATAATAGTATCCGCCATGTTTTTCGGACTTATGCACGGCAATCTGCTCCAGACTATCTTGGGCTTCATCATAGGGGTCATATTTGCCTATGCGGATATCAAGGCGGGCTCGCTGCTCCCTTCGATCATCGGACATATGTTCGTGAACGGTTCTGCCGTGGCTATGTCCTTTGTGGAGTACTTTGCAGGAGAGCAGGCCTCCACTATGGCATGGACGATAATGCTGATCATGTTCTTCATCATAGGAGCTATATTTGCTCTGGTGCTGTTCTTCGGCAAGAAGATACGCTTCCCCGAGAGCACGGAGTACCACCGCAAGCGCACCGTTCCTATCATGGTCACATGCATATCCTTCTGGATCATCATGGCATTCTATATCGTTGATGTGATAACTGCGATGGGACCTCTTACAGACATTATGAAGGAGTAAAGAATGATCGTTCGCATCACCGACCTGTCTGCTCCCGAGGTACAGGTATACTCCCGCCTCACTGAGGCTCAGCTGCGCAGCAGGGTGGAGCCCCGGAAGGGGATATTCATCGCGGAGAGCCCGAAGGTAATAAAGACTGCTTTGGAAGAGGGGTATGAGCCCCTCTCCGTCTTGTATGACGAGAACGGCACGGACAATGCCACAAGGGAGCTGATCGCATCTCTGCCGGAGGAGATACCCGTGTATACAGCTCCGACCGAGGTGCTCCGAGAACTGGCAGGCTTCCAGCTCACACGGGGGATGCTGTGCGCAATGCGCAGACCGATGCTCCCCGATGTGTCCGCCTTCAGGGATATGCAAAGGATCATCGTGCTCGAAAGGGTAGCCGATGCCACCAATATAGGAGCCATATTTCGCTCGGCGGCGGCCTTGGGGATGGACGGCGCTCTGCTCACGTCGGACTGCTGTGACCCTTTGATCAGACGTGCCCTGCGGGTAAGTATGGG
>JAFYEQ010000084.1 GCA_017544185.1 Oscillospiraceae bacterium | reverse complement strand
GTTTATCAGTGAGGACTTGCCGGAGTTGGGCTTGCCTATGACAGCCACCTTGATGTATTCCTCGCCGTAGTCATCGCCCTCTCCGTCGGGGAGGAGCTCCATGACAGCGTCGAGAAGGTCGCCCGAGCCATGTCCGTGCTCAGCCGACACGGGGTACGGATCGCCGAGGCCCAAGTTATAGAACTCGTATATCTCAGGCGGAGGATCGCCCACGCTGTCCACCTTGTTGACAGCGAGCACGATGGGCTTGCCCGAGCGCAGGAGCATAGAAGCCACGTCCCTGTCGTCGGAGGTGACGCCGCTGCGTATATCTGTAAGGAAGATGATGACGTCGGCGCGTTCGATGGCCACGGTCGCCTGTCTCCTCATCTGTGCCAGTATCACGTCGTCGGAGCGGGGCTCTATGCCGCCCGTGTCAACGAGCATGAACTCACGGCCGCACCATTCGCACTTGGAATAGATACGGTCACGAGTGACGCCGGGGGTGTCCTCGACTATGGAGAGGCGCTTGCCCACCAGCTTATTGAACAATGTGGACTTACCCACATTGGGCCTTCCGACCACTGCTACAACAGGAAGCATATGAGCTCCTTTCTCGGGATGTGTCTTTTAACAGCAAAAAGCAGAGTGGAAGCCGTGTGGATGCCGCTCTGCTTTTTACGGGGAATGTCGGATACGCATCCGATCATATATCCATTTTGATGACCTCAACGCCCTTGTAGTAACCGCAGTTCTTGCAAACCTTGTGAGGAGCGGTCAGCTCGCCGCAGTGTGAGCATTTCGAAAAAGCGGGTGCATTGAGCTTCCATACGGCACTGCGTCTCTTGTCACGTCTTGCCTTGGAAGTTTTTCTCTTAGGTACTGCCATCTTGTCATGACCTCCTTACTTATCTTATTAAAGTCAGCAGGTCGACCTGCCGCGGTGAGCGGTATCGCTACACGCGGTCTCCTGCCGGATCTGAATGTTCGCATGCGGATATGTTGAGATCTGCGCCGCATATCGGGCACAGTCCCTTGCAGTCCTCGCTGCACAGAGTCTTGGTCGGGAGCTCCAGAAGAACGTCATCGACCGCGATACTGTCCATATCCAGCTCATCGTTCGCTGCCACTATATACTCATCGTTGTCACGCTGGACGCTGCGCACTACTACGTGCTCGAAGCTGTACGCGAACTCACGCGAGATGTCCTTGAGACATCTGTCGCACTGTGATACCACAGTACCGCCCGCAGTGTAGCTCAGTGTGACTATACCCGCACAGTTGCGCACCCTGCCCGTGAGGGAGGGGGGACGGACGAAGGCTATGCCCTTGAGACCTTCGGTGCTCTCGGGCGACATCTCACAGGAGATGTCCATCTCCGATCCGGTATTTTCGAATATCCTTGCAATATCGAACATCGTCTGCTCCATACACGATACAAACAAAAATCATTATACCATACAATGAGCTGTTTGTCAAGGGGTTTGGGAAATATTTTTCCCATAGGACGGATATCTCGACCGCATACGGGCACGCCGCATGCGGTCGAAGCTCTCATATGACAGTCCGCTGGGACGCGGTACTATCAGTTGACAGCGTACTTGATCACAGACTCGGGGAGATCTGCCTTGTCAGCGGATACGGTGAGGACAACGTTCACCTCATCGCCTGTGAGATTCTCGATCTTAGCGAGCATAGCGCCAAGGCCCTCGAAATCATTGCCGCCTACCTTGAGGATAGAATCGACGAAGATGTCCTTGATATCATAGTTGCCTGCAAGAAGACCTGCTACGAGGCCGAAGAATGCCTCGAAGGAGTAGATCTTGTTGGCATCGGTCTCTACGATCCTGACACTGTGGCCGATATCGTATCTGAGCTTGTCGTTCTTGTCGATGCATACCACATAACCATTGGTGGTCTTGGATGCAGCGTTTATCATATCAATGAGGATCTTGGTCTTGCCCGAGCCCTTGTTTCCTGTGATGATCTTTACCATAAGTGATAACTCCATTCCCGGCGATGGTGGATATATGCAGCGGACGCCGTCCCATATGCTCTCGCCGTACAGCCTATGACCTGCGAGCCGCCGCGCATAACGGGCTCATCGGCCCAGTTTTGCCTCAAGCGCTGCCTTCTGATCTTCATATCCGGGCTTGCCGAGAAGAGCGAACATATTCTTCTTGTAGCTCTCCACACCGGGCTGATCGAAGGGGTTAATGCCGAGCATATAGCCGCTGACTGCGCAAGCCTTCTCGAAGAAGTATACCATATACCCGAAGGACTCCTCGGAGGTATCATCCAGCTCGAGCACTATGTTGGGAACGCCGCCCTCGGTATGTGCGAGCACGGTGCCCTCGAATGCACGGCGGTTGACTACGGACATTTCCTGTCCTGTCAGGAAGTTGAGCCCGTCCAGGTTTTCGGGATCGTTCTCAAGGAAGAAGTCCTTCTTAGGCTTCTTGATATCTACTACCGTCTCGAACATGAGGCGGGAGCCGTCCTGTATGAACTGGCCCATGCTGTGCAGATCCGTGGAGAATATGCAGGAAGCGGGGAATATGCCCTTCTTGTCCTTGCCCTCGCTCTCGCCGAAGAGCTGCTTGAACCATTCAGCCATCATAGCGAAGGAAGGATCGTAGGATACCAGTATCTCTGTGGACTTGCCCTTGCGGTAGAGGATATTGCGCAGAGCAGCGTACTTGTAGCAGTCGTTGCTGTCGAAGCCTGCGGAGAGCTCCTCTCTTGCCTTGGCCGCACCTGCCATCACCTTGTCGATGTCGCAGCCAGATACAGCGATGGGGAGAAGTCCTACTGCGGTCAGTACGGAGTAGCGGCCGCCCACGTCATCGGGGATAACGAAGGTCTCATAGCCTTCCTTGTCGGAGAGCTCCTTGAGGGTGCCCCTTGCCTTGTCGGTGGTAGCGTAGATCCTGCTCTTTGCGCCGTCCTTGCCGTAGCGCTTCTCGAGAAGACCTCTGAATATACGGAATGCCAGTGCGGGCTCTGTGGTAGTGCCCGACTTGGATATTACGTTCACGGAGAAATCCCTGCCCTCAACGAGGGAGATCACTTCATTGAGATATGTGGGGGATATGCTGTTGCCCACGTAGTATATCTCGGGGGTGTCCTTCTTAAGGCTGTTGTACAGGGGCGACTTCATGAGCTCTATAGCTGCTCTGGCACCCAGGTACGAGCCGCCGATGCCTATTACGATCAGCACCTCGGAATCGGACTTTATGCGTTCAGCGGCAGCCTTGATGCGGCTGAATTCGTCCTTGTCGTAGTTTACGGGCAGATCCACCCAGCCGAGAAAATCGCTGCCGGCTCCGCTCCTATCGGTAAGTATCTTAGCTGCCAGCTCCGTCTGGGGCTTGATCTGCGCCATCTCCTTGTCGGATATGAAGCTGCCGAGATACTTGGTATCCAGTCTCAGTGACATATGTCAGACCTCCATCGTACATGCCGATGCGGATAAGCATCGTATGCACCTAAATTCATATGCATATATTTTACTACATCTGCGGTGATTTTTCAAGATGTTTTTCGACGGTTGATCCCAAATGAGGGAAATTTAGATATATTGTACAGATCTGCCGAGGATCATTTGTGTATATCAGATGATCTGATCGTTGTCGATCCCGCCATCCTTGGGAGCTTCGGTACCATCGGGAGCCTCTGACGTATAGCTCGTATCGGGCGTCGTGGGCGCATATCCCGTGGATGAAGGCGTATATCCCTGCTGTGAAGGCATGCTGCCAGTATCGGTGGGGGTATACGGTGTGAAGGAGGGAGCGTCATAGTCATAAGCTGCCTGAGCCTTCTTCTTTTTTGCGGTGGAGTATACGCACAGGCCTATCAGAGCCAGTATCGCAGCCGATACCACGATGATGTTGGTGTATTTGATCTCGGTGGACTCTACATGGTATACGTTCACTTCGTTGGTGATGAGCTGGTATGTGACGGTATTGCCCTCCAGAGTGCCACCGGAATACGCGGTGATCTTGCCGGGCATGGTCACAGAGAAGGTCGCATCGATCATCTGCGCCATCATCTTGGAGGTCTCCGAGTCGATGTCATCCTCGCCCGTGCCGGCCTCGCCCACCAGGTTCTCGGTAACGGCGTCGAACACATATGTGTCCTTGAAGAGCCCTGTGTTCTTATCGGCGTTGGCGCTGGAGAACATGGTAGCGCCGTCCTCGGACTGGGTCATCAGATCCTGCGACATCTGCGCATAGCTCCTGTACTCTATGGTCTCGCTGTAGCC
>JAFYEQ010000083.1 GCA_017544185.1 Oscillospiraceae bacterium | reverse complement strand
CGACAGCGCGGAGCGCGTGATCACCATATGCGACCGTTACGAGCCAGGGTGTATGGACAGGAGAAACAGGTACATGGTAGACCATTCCTCACTGGTGATCGCCGCCATGGGCGAGGGGCGCAGCGGTACTGCATCCACCGTCCGCTACGCCGCAAGGCAGGGCATCGCAGTGCGGACCATATCCATAACGCCATAGCCGCGATCAAATACCCTCGTTACCCTATACATCATATATATCATAGTAAACTATACCAATATGAAAGGACTAACTACAATGGCCGAGAAAAAGATAAGAATGACAGCCAAAGGCTTCCAGGACCTGCAGGAGAGACTGGATCTCCTCCAGAACGACCGCAGAGCGGAGGTAGCCAAGAAGCTGGAGGAAGCACGTTCACAGGGCGACCTTTCCGAGAACGCAGAGTACGATGCTGCCAAGGACGCTCAGGCAGAGCTGGAGGCGGAGATCGCCGAACTGAAGAAGAAGATAGAGCTGGCTGATATCATCTCCGACGGCGAGCTGTCCAACGACGAGATAGGTATCGGCTCCTACGTGTCACTGAAGGACCTGGAGTTCGGCGATGAGCTGCATCTGCAGATCGTGGGCTCCGTCGAGGCCAAGCCCTTCGATAATATGTTCTCCGATGAATCGCCTCTCGGCGCTGCTGCTGTCCACAAGAAGGTGGGTGACGTGTTCGAGTACGAGACCCCTGCAGGCATGGTACGCATGGAGGTGCTGAGCATCACCAGAGGCGACAACCCCTGGCCTGATGAGGTAGGCAGCACCGAGGGAGAGAAGACCGATGAGTGAGATGAATATCAACGAACAGACCGACGCCCTCTCCGAAGAGGAGACCTCTGAAGAGGACGTGCATGAGCTCAAGCGCATCCGCATGGAGAAGCTGGAGGCTCTCAAGGCGGAGGGACACGATCCCTTCGAGATCACTAAATATGACGTGACGGGACACAGCGAGGAGCTGAAGGCCGAGTACGAGGAGCTGGAGGCCCGTCTCAAGGCAGACTGTCCCGACGACGAGGCATTCAAGGCTGCCTTCGAGGAGAACAAGCGCACCGTCCGCATCGCAGGGCGCATCATGTCCAGACGCGATATGGGCAAGGCCAACCTCATCAATCTCCTCGACCGCGACGGCACCATACAGGTATACGTCCGCACCAACGACGTAGGCGCAGATCTCTTCAAGTCCTTCAAGACCTGGGACATCGGCGATATCATGGGCGTGGAGGGCTTCGTGTTCCGTACCCGCATGGGCGAGATCACCGTACACGCTACTTCCATAGTGCTCCTTACCAAGTCCCTGCAGCCTCTTCCCGAGAAGTGGCACGGGCTCAAAGATCAGGATATGCGCTACCGTCAGCGCTACGTGGACCTTATCGTCAACCGCGGCGTGGCTGACACCTTCCGCAAGCGCTCCGCGATCATAGCAGGCATACGCACCTTCCTGGCAGGCCGCGATTTCATCGAGGTGGAGACGCCCATGCTGGTGTCCAACGCTGGCGGCGCCGCTGCCCGCCCCTTCGAGACCCACTACAACGCCCTCAATGAGGACGTTAAGCTCAGGATATCTCTGGAGCTGTACCTGAAGCGCCTTATCGTTGGCGGTCTGGACAGAGTGTTCGAGATCGGCCGAGTGTTCCGCAATGAGGGCGTGGATACCCGTCACAATCCCGAGTTCACCCTCATGGAGCTGTATCAGGCATATACCGACTACAACGGCATGATGGAGCTGACAGAGTCTATGTTCCGCTATCTCGCCAAGGAGGTATGCGGCACTGAGACCATACCCTACGGCGAGCACACCATAGATCTTGGCAAGCCCTTCGAGAAGCTGACCATGACCGAGGCTGTCAAGAAGTATTCCGGCGTGGACTTCGACACCGTGCCCGATACCGCCGCTGCCAAGGCTCTTGCCAAGGAGAAGGGCATCGAGTTCGAGGACAGGCACGAGAAGGGCGATATACTCAACCTCTTCTTCGAGACCTACTGCGAGCATCATCTGATCCAGCCCACCTTCATCATGGATCATCCTATAGAGATATCTCCTCTTACCAAGAAGAAGCCCGACAAGCCCGGCTATGTAGAGCGCTTCGAGCTGTTCATCAACGGCTGGGAGATGTGCAATGCCTACTCCGAGCTCAACGACCCTGTAGATCAGCGTGAGCGCTTCATCGCACAGGAGGAGCTGCTGAAGAAGGGCGACGAGGAAGCCAACCGCATAGACGAAGACTTCTTACGTGCTCTGGAGATCGGTATGCCTCCCACGGGCGGCATCGGCTACGGCATCGACCGTCTGGTCATGCTGCTTACCAACTCTCCCGCTATACGCGACGTCCTCCTCTTCCCGACCATGAAGAGCATAGACTGACGGATACGGCGTTCGTATATGGCGATCATAAGGTGCCTGTCTGTGACAGGTAAGGATATAAGGGGCATGTGCAGTCCGTCGGACGGCATGCCCCTTTATCATAGGCAGATACGGAGGATACTATGTATAAGCTCATATACACCTCGCTGCGGGAGCGTCCGCAGCTGATACAGGCAGCCGCAGACAAGTTCCACGAGTGGTGGGGCGTGCCGACGGAGATGTACCTTGCCTGCATGGAGGACTGCCTGAACGGTGCTACCGCCTATGACTGGTATATGTGTCTGGATGGAGACCGCATCGTGGGCGGGCTGGGCGTCATCGACAACGACTTCCACGACCGCCCCAACCTGACGCCAAACGTGTGCGCCGTATATACCGATGAGGCATACCGCGGGCGCGGCATCGCAGGAGCACTTCTCGGCATGGCGGTGGACGGCATGAGAGCGGCGGGCATATCCCCGCTGTACCTTGTCACCGACCACGACGGCTTCTACGAGCGGTACGGTTGGGAGCATCTATGCGATGTCAACGGCGACAGCGGCGTCACTAAGATGTATATACACAGATAGGGATATAGGGCACTACGCTGTCCCGAAGATCTCCTCCGGAAATCTTTAAAATAAATTGGCCTTTTTTATTTTTCCTTCGGTCAAATGTACAGAGGGCAGGAAGAGCCCAAAGGAAATACAGTAAAGTCGGCAGAAGACCGACAGACTACAGGAGGAAAATAAAATGTTCAACAAGACCAAGATCATCGCATCCGTACTCGCAGCTACAGCAGCTATGACCGCAGTTTCCGCAGCAGCAAGCGCAGAAGTCATCTATGAGTCCTATGACTACGGCACTGACACTATCTCCACAGTATCTTATGACAGCTATGACTACAACGACAACGACGTGATATACGAGTCCTACGAGAAGGTACCCACAGTAGTTTACGACTACATCGACACCACTTACGATCCGGGCGTCTACACCATCTCCTATGACTCCTACGGCAACAAGATATACACCTACGCAGACGGCACAGTATACTACGAGAAGCAGAAGACCAAGAAGAACGACACCTACGACTTCGCTAAGGTGATCTACGACAACAGCGACTACTACACCGAATATGCTACCAAGGCATCTGCAGAGAGAGCAGTCGGTCTCAAGATAAAGACCCCCGACGATCAGCTGGATGACTTCCCCTTCGAGGAATACACCGTGATCTCCGGTTCCATACTCCAGGTAAGGTACTTCGACGGATACGGCAGCGAGGTCACCATCCGCAAGGCTCTTGGCAAGTGCGACCTTTCCGGCGATGACTATGCATACAACGTAACGAAGAAGGAGACCCTCAACAAGGCTGCAGTGATCCTTTACGGCTCCAAGGACCAGGGCTACTTCAAGGCTATAGCATACAAGAACGGCTACAGCTACTCGGTAGAGTCTGCTTACGGTATGAGCAAGTCCGACATGGAGTCCATCGTAAAGGCTATGGTAAAGTAAGCGGGCAATGCCCATGACCCTATATCATCCCTACGATACCATCCCGATGATCCGTTTTTCACATATCCCATTGCAATTTCGATGATAATATGCTATAATGGGGAAGAGCTGCATATGTGGCTCTTCCCCATGATTTTTTACGCGCATATCGCGATATATACGAAAGGTGGTATATCATGAAGATCAAGGGCATGGCTGCGGCGTTTATGATGTGCATATCCCTGGCGGGATGCAGCGCGTCCAACGCAGACGTCACCGATGTGGACTGCTCCTCTCCTGCTGCGGCGCAGAGCACCTACGTCAAGGATGCGGCGGAGCTGGAACACTGGACGGAGGGATCCGAGTCGGCGGCCTCCATACGTGAGTTCGTGGAGCAGATCACCGACCGCGAGTCAGGCCACTATGTCCCTCCGCAGGACAGGATAGCGGTGTTCGACTTCGATGGTACGCTCTACGGAGAGCGGTGCCCGACCTTCTTCGAGCGGTGTATGTTCGTACACCGTGTGCTGGACGATCCCACCTATGATGCGCCTGCGGATATGAAGGCATACGCACAGGAGCTGCGTACACAGATGAATGAGCACAGGGTGAGCTCCGATCTGGAGGAGCAGTACGATAAGTATTCTACTGTGGTATACGAGGGCATGACCATAGAAGAGTACCAGCAGTATGTCCGCGACTTCCTTGAGCAGCCCTGTACGGGCTTCGACGATATGACCTACGGCGACGGCTATTTCCTGCCTATGGTCTCCCTCGTGAAGTACCTGTATTCCAACAACTTCAAGGTGTACATATGCAGCGGCTCCGACCGCAACACCTTACGTGCTCTCACCGAGGGGGTACTGGACAAGTACATCCCGCCCGAGCGCTGCATCGGTACCGACAATATGGTCTCTGCTCCCGCACAGAACGGTGAGGATCCCGCCAAGTACCAGTACCAGGCGGAGGATGAACTGGTCTATGGGAAGACGATAGCTCCAAGGAACATGAACACGAACAAAGTCATATCCATACAGCGCGAGATCGGCAAGGCTCCCCTGATGGTGTTCGGCAACTCCGAAGGCGACCTTTCCATGGCTCAGATGGCTCTGCAGAACAAGTACGGCGGCCAGG
>JAFYEQ010000082.1 GCA_017544185.1 Oscillospiraceae bacterium | reverse complement strand
GCTCCTGCTGCTGGTACTGCTGTCTGAAGGAGCCGCCGGAGGGAGCCTGATCCTCGCCGTATACCATGCCGTCATATGCTCCTCCGTAGGAGTTGCTACTGCCGTAGGAAGCGTTGCCATATCCTGCGGTGCCTGCGGGCTGTCTGTCGAGGCCTATCACGATATCCTTATTGAAAAGAGGGCCTGTGAGGGTAAAACGCACACCCAGTATGAAAGCTATGATAGCTGCGGGCACTGCGAACTCGAAGCCGAACAGTACTATCGCTGCTGCAAATATCAAAGGAAGAGTGCAGTTCCTGGTCTTGCCGAACACGAGGCGGCTCTCCATGAACTTGGTAAAGCCCGACTGGACAGCGTTCCTGTCCATGCCCATGTTCCTGTTCCCGCGCATATCGTTGTAGTTATTTCCCATGCCTTCGCCGTTCTTTCTGCTGCGCTGCAAGTTGCCTACTGCGAGATAGAAGTCACCGTTGGCATCTCTGTATGCTCTCTCTGCTTCATCGTATCTTGAACCCGTGAGCTCACATATCCTTTTGATATCTTCCATATACATACCCTCCGTAGTGCAGTATCGAGTTTCTGATGCTCATTATACATCATGAACATTAAACTGTCCTTGGAGAATTATTAAAATCAGATTAGAAATCACGTACGGCAGCAGACACCGACCGGTGGAAAGTCTATGCCTGCTGTTCACGGCGCCGTAGGCGGTGAAGAGATACTTATTCAGTGTTTCCCTAAGCGTTTGTACGCATACTCAAGCAGCACTATGTTCATCAGTGCGAATACAGTGAGATATACGGGCATGATGGCTATACCTACTGCCTGCTGGAGATGGCCGAACACCATGGGCATGAATGTGCTGCCCACGTAGGCCGAGGCCATCTGGAGCCCTATCACGGCGGGACTGTTCTCCCTGCCGAAGTTGTCGGGAGCCATGTGCTGTATGGATGGGTATACCGGCCCCATGCCGGTGCCTGCGATAACGAAGCCCACAGCAGCGCACAGGTACCCGTTCACGGGGAGCGCGATGAGTATTATGCCGATCATCTCCACCGCTATCCCGATGCGTATCAGCGTCTTGTCATCCAGCTTCTTCGAGGCGAATGCCGTTATGAACCTCCCTAACATCAGTCCGCCGAATATCAGCGAACCGAAGGCGGCGATAAGCTCCTTGCTCATGCCTGTCTTCGTGCCTGCGAAATAGCTTGACGTCCACAGGAAGCAGGTCGCCTCCCCCGCGCAGTACGCATAGAACGAGATAAGTGTGGGTATCACCCCGGGGATCTTCAGGGCATTGACTATGCCCGCTCCCTCGCGGGTCTCCTCGGCGCTGTCCTCGTTCTTCTTCCACAGAGGCACGGATAGTACGCATACGAAGAGTATCCCCGTCTGTACATACGCCGTCCAGCGATAGCCCTCGTTCCAGCGGGCACGGGCAAGGGCAAGGGACATGATGTACGGGCTCACCATCGCTCCCACGCCATAGAAGCAGTGCAGCAGAGCCATCACCGCCGCTGAATAGTGCTTGGCCACATAGTTGTTGAGAGCCGCATCCACGGAGCCTGCGCCCAGACCATAGGGCACGGCGAACACGAACAGCATGGCGTAGCGGCTGCTGAAGGAGAAGCCCAGCAGTCCCAGCACGGTCAGGAGTGTGGACAGTATCACGATCCACTGGGTGCGCACCCTCTTCATGATCGACGGCGCGATCAGCGCGGATAGTATGGTCATGAAGGATATGGTCATGGACACATACCCCGCATAGGACGAGGGCACTCCCAGATCTGTCTGCATAGTCGGCCAGCCCGACCCCAAAAGTGAGTCGGGCAGACCGAGGCTTATGAAAGCTAAGTATATAACTGCCAGCAGCAACGTCACTCTCATCATCCTCTCATAACAGCGATGTCATCGCTGGATCAGTCAGCGTATCTCTCGTCGATGACCCTTGCGGTCTTCTTCTCGCTCCTGGGGAGGACGCCTATCTCCACCACCTTGACTATGGGCGTGAAGCCGATGCGGCCCTTTACCTCGCCTGCGATGCGCTTTGCCACGTCTGCGAAGTCATAGCTGCCCGAGGTCTCCACGTATATGCGCATGGTGTCCTTGCCGTCGAGATGGGATATGCGGATCTGGTACTCGG
>JAFYEQ010000081.1 GCA_017544185.1 Oscillospiraceae bacterium | reverse complement strand
GCCGATATGCTGCTCGACCTCGCAGACGAGCCGCTTGCCGTTCAGCTCTATATCGACGGCATTGAGGAGCGCGGGCAGATGATCCTTCTCAAAGCGGATATCGACTACCGCTCCTATGACCTGTACGACTTTTCCGATATTAGCCATAATGCATCGCCCCTATAGACGGGGACTCCTTTCAGTTATCTTGTAGTTATCCGGTAATGTGTCATCGGGAGATGACGTTCATCACTGTCCCGCGTTGGCGCCGCCCACGATCTCCGTGATCTCCTGTGTGATCGCAGCCTGACGGGCGCGGTTGTAGTCGAGGGACAGGCGTGTGATCATCTCGTCCGCATTGTCGGAGGCGTTCTCCATGGCGTTGCGCCGTGCAGCCTGCTCTGATGCGTAGCTCTCGATGATCGCACAGTATATCATGCCCGCCAGATAGCGGGGTACGATATGGTCGAACACCGCAGGTGCGGAGGGTTCGTATATGGGTATCGCACGTACCCCGACCTTGGCGTCCACGGGGATCTCCACGGGGAGTATGGGAAGGGACGCTGGCGTCTGTGCGATGGGGGAGACGTAGTTGGTGTAGAACATCTCCGCGCTGCGTATGGTACCGTCAAGGTACTCGTTCACGATATTGTTGGCAGTATCCGTGCATACGCTCATATGAAGGTCTTCCGCGATACCGGGGAAGGACGCGAATATCTCACGTCCGCGCTTGGTGTAGTACTCCACAGCCTTGCGTCCCATGGCGAGTATCTTGACGTTGCCGTCCAGCTCCTCGATGCGGGCATCGACCATCTTGAATATGCTGCTGTTGAAGCCGCCTGCCAGTCCTCTGTCGCCGGCGATGACTACGAGGAGCACCTCGCCCTTTTCCTTGCGGCGTGAGAACGGTGACATGAAGCTGGGGTTCTCCGACTGTATCTCGCACATGGTCTCATACAGCGAGTTGAAGTACGGGCGGCATGCATCCGCACGCTCTCTTGCCCGTCGGAGCTTTGATGAGGCAACGAGCTCCATAGCCTTCGTTATCTGCATAGTGGACTCGACGCTGCGTATGCGGCGCTTTATCCCTCTCATATTGCCTGATGCCATAGACGCTCCTTGTGTGTAAAGCTAATGATCTTACATGAAGAGATGTTATTGTAAAGCAATATGCTTTACAATATGATCAGAACCATCCCTTGTGGCCGTAAACGTAGGTGCTCTGCCACTGTTCCTCGGGCATGGTGAGATATATAATCCCTTCGACCAGAGCGATGATAGCTATCACGCCCGCGATGATACCAAGGCTCAGAAGACCGCCTATAACACCTATCAAGAGCATAGTCAGTCCTTCTTTGGTATACCCGAGGTAGAACTTATGTGCTCCTATGGATCCGAGAAGTATAGCGAGTACGCCTGCAGTAGTCCTGCTTTTCATAGTGGTCTCTCCTTTGCATCATTATGACAGTGTCTTTATAAAGTCCTTAGTGAACTCCGAGAGTATATCCTTGAGTCTGTTCTCGTCCTCTTCGGAGAGGACGCCCGTTTCCTTGATATGAGCAGTCAGGTCGCCGTGAGCATCTCTCACCCATGCGAACAACCCTGCCTCATACTCCGAGATCTTGTTTACGGGTATCTCTTTCAGGTAGCCGTTGTTGACGGCGTATATTATCATGATCTGATCTGCCACGTCTACGGGAGAGTTGCGGTCCTGCTTGAGCACCTCAACGACTCTCTCGCCCAGTGCCAGACGCTCCTTGGTGTCCTTGTCCAGATCGGAGCCGAACTGGGAGAAGGACTGGAGCTCGCGGTACTGCGAATAGGTCAGCTTCAGGGAGCTGGCCACCTTCTTCATGGCCTTGATCTGAGCCGAGCCGCCGACTCTGGATACGGATATACCGGGGTTGACGGCGGGGCGTATGCCCGAGTTGAACAGGTCTGTCTCAAGGAACACCTGACCATCGGTGATGGATATGACATTGGTGGGGATATACGCAGATACATCGCCCGCCTGGGTCTCTATGATAGGGAGTGCTGTGATGGAGCCGCCGCCGTACTCTTCACTGAGGTTGCAGGCTCTTTCGAGCAGTCTGGAATGGAGATAGAACACGTCGCCGGGGTAAGCCTCACGTCCGGGCGGGCGCTTGAGCAGCAGCGACAGTGTACGGTAAGCTACTGCGTGCTTGGACAGATCGTCGTATACGCAGAGCACATCCTTGCCCTGTCTGAGGAAGTACTCGCCCATGGACACGCCCGTATACGGAGCGATGTACTGCAGGGGAGCCAGCTCTGATGCGCTGGCGCATACCACAATGGTATACCCGAGAGCGCCGTTCAGTCTTAATGTCTCTACTACGTTGGCTACGGTGGAAGACTTCTGACCTATAGCCACGTATATGCATATCACGTCTTTGTCGTGCTGATTGATTATGGTATCGAGTGCTATGGCGGTCTTGCCCGTCTGTCTGTCGCCGATGATCAGCTCACGCTGACCTCTGCCGATGGGCACCATAGAGTCGATAGCCTTTATGCCCGTCTGAAGGGGACGGGATACGGACTTTCTCGCGATGATGCCGTATGCTGGCATCTCTATGGGGTAGTGGTCGGCTGCATTGACCGCACCCTTGCCGTCTATCGGCTGTCCAAGGGAGTTCACTACTCTTCCGAGCAGATCCTCGCCTACGGGTACCGATACTACATTTCCCGTGCGCTTTACGGTGTCGCCTTCCTTGACGTTCCTGTCGGAGCCCAGCATAACTGCTGCTACATAGTCTTCCTCCAGGTTCATGGCCATGGCGTACACGCCGTTATCCAAAGAGAGCAGCTCACCCGACATACAGCCGTCAAGACCGTAGATACGAGCGATACCGTCGCCTATGGTGATGACCGTGCCCACATCGCTGTGTTCCACGCGTCTGTCATAGTTGCGTATCTGTGATCTTATGATACCGGTTATCTCTTCCGGACGCAGATCCATTGAATTCACCGTCCTATATCTATGTTATCGGTAATAGTCTCCCTCAGGCCCTCCAGGCGGGTCTTCAGCGTACCGTCGAGCATCTTGCCCTCGCATACTACCCTTACGCCGCCAAGCACCTGCGGATCTGTGTGCTCGTTGATCACGATCTTCTTGCCGTAGAGCTTTTCGAGCTTGATCCTGAGCTTCTCTGCCGCATCTGCCTTCAGGGGCACAGCGGTGGTCACGTCAG
>JAFYEQ010000007.1 GCA_017544185.1 Oscillospiraceae bacterium | reverse complement strand
GGGAGCCGAATAGTATCAGATGTATGCCCGTATATCATACATACACATACATCTAAAGGGGCAGCACGGGGCTGCCCCTTTGAGTTTTGATATCCTTTAGATCAGACACCGTACTTGGTAGTGGAAACGGGAACGCCCACGCCCATAGTAGATGCTACATAGCAGGACTTGAGATAAGTACCCTTAGCAGCAGCGGGCTTAGCCTTAACGAGTGCTTCGAGAAGGGTCTCGAAGTTCTCAGCCAGCTTCTCCTCGCCGAAGCTCACCTTGCCGATGGGGCAGTGAATTATGTTGGACTTGTCTACTCTGTACTCTATCTTACCAGCCTTAGCCTCGGTAACAGCCTTTGCTACATCGGGATTGACAGTACCGGACTTGGGGTTAGGCATGAGGCCTCTGGGGCCGAGCACCTTACCAAGACGGCCGATAGTGCCCATCATGTCGGGGGATGCGATAACTACATCGAAGTCCATCCAGTTTTCCTTCTGGATGCGCTCTACCAGGTCAGCGCCGCCTACATAGTCAGCGCCTGCTGCCTTAGCAGCCTCGTACTTGTCTTCCTTGCAGAATACCAGTACTCTTACCTTCTTACCGGTACCGTTGGGGAGGATGACAGCGCCTCTTACCTGCTGATCTGCGTGACGTGAGTCGATACCCAGACGAACATGTACCTCAACGGTCTCGTCGAACTTAGCAGCGGCACCCTTGCATACCACACCTAGAGCCTCTACTGTATCGTAGAACTTGCCTGCTTCGAGCAGCTTAGCGGCATCCTGATGCTTTTTACCGTAATGTCTCATTGTATATCCTCCTCTCAGTCTACGACCTCGACACCCATAGAGCGAGCCGTACCGGCGATCATGCTCATAGCAGCGTCGATATCAGCTGCATTGAGGTCGGGCATCTTTGTCTCTGCGATCTTTCTTATCTGCTCCTTGGTGATCTTACCTACCTTGGTCTTGTTAGGTACACCGGAGCCGCTCTCGATACCGATAGCCTTCTTGATAAGAACTGCAGCGGGAGGAGTCTTGGTGATGAACGAGAAGGATCTGTCTGCGTATACAGTGATGACAACGGGGATTATGAGACCCACGTCATTCTTGGTCCTCTCATTGAATTCCTTTGTGAATGCCATGATATTTACACCATGCTGACCCAGTGCGGGGCCAACAGGGGGCGCAGGCGTAGCCTTGCCTGCTGCGATCTGGAGCTTTATCAAGCCAACAACTTTCTGTGCCATATTGCACCTCCAAAAAAATCAATAACTAACGATCAAACTGCTGAGACCTGGCCCAATCCCAATGTGGTGGGGGTCTCTCTTCCGAACATCATGACTGTAACGACTACCGTACCTGCTTCTGCATCGATCTCGGTGACCTTGCCGGTCATACCTTCCATCATGCCCGAATCGATACGCACCTCGTCGCCGATCTTGAACTTTACGTCGACTCTGGTCTTTACCTCGGAGTCCTTCACGCCGAAGCGCTCGACTTCCTTATCGCTGAGGGGAAAGGCCTCGCCGCCGGGTCCAACGAATCCGGTAACGCCTCTGGTGTTGCGGACGACGTACCATGAGTCATCGGTGAGCACCATCTTCACCAGTACATAACCGGGGAGGATCTTGTTCTCGGTCACCTTTTCGACTACGGTCGTATTGCCGTCCTTGTCGGTCTTCTCGACCTTTTCCACGAGCCTTTCGGTGGGATAATGCACCTCGAGGATCTGATCGTCAAGACCTCTGTTGTGGGCAACAGTCATGATAGTCTCTGCTACCTTGTTCTCGTAGCTTGAGAACGTATGAACTACATACCACTTTGCAGCATCTGCCATAAGCTTCTCCTTCAAGGTCAGCTGTCTACTTCACCATCTCGAGCATGAGCTTGAAGAGGTAAGCAAACAATGAATCCATGCCGAACACTCCCAGACCTGTCACTACCATGGTGACGAGCACTACGCCCGTATTGGTGACCACTGTCTTGCGGGAAGGCCATACGACCTTCTTGGATTCACTTCTGAGATCTCTGAAATACTTTAAGACCTTGTTAGTCTTGCTGGCAGGCTTAGCCGCAGCCTTCTTGCCGGACTTTGCGGACTTCTCTGTCTTATCAGACTTGGAAGCCTTGTCAGTCTTAACGACCTTGACCTTCTCGTCCGTCTTCTCGGCTGTCTTTACAGACTTCTTATCTGCCATCTGATCTCCTCCGCTTACTTGGTTTCCTTGTGAAGAGTATGCTTCTTGCAGAACTTGCAGTACTTGTTCATTTCAAGTCTGTCTGGATCGTTCTTCTTGTTCTTTTTGGTGTTGTAGTTGCGCTGTTTGCACTCCGTGCACGCCAAAATGATCTTTACTCTCATACGGCACCTCCTGTATATTTCCTTAGGGACATTAGTCCCGAACGGATAGCCTCCCTCTGGTAAGGGCTCGCCGTCATCAAGACAGCAAAAAAATAGACCCCTAAAAGAGGTAATACCATTATAGCACTAATATCCCCACTTGTCAAGCATATTATAAAAATCGGCGATATGACTATATTTGATCCTGTTTTTTTGACAGGGATCGGGCTATATAACGATGACAGCGGCCATCAACGACCGCTGTCCTACGATATCATATGATCTTATATCTCGTGCCCAGTATCAGCCGGTATCTCTTGTGGAGCTCCTTGTTCTCGGCATCGGTGAAGGCTGTCTTGGGTATGACGTACACATTTACCTTGCGGATATATATGATATACATATCCTCCGCCTCCATGATGTCCACGCTGCCGTTGTCGATATGTATCAGCGTAGCGGGTGGGAGCCCGTCATCTTCGCCGTCGCCCGTATCGTCGGCATCCTCCTTATCTTCCTTCCCTTTGACCAGAGGGTCGTCAAGAGTGGATATGACGATCTTGTCGGTGAACATATCGACGCCGTATACAGCGCCCTCGATATCCTCAAGGGCCGCAGCCAGCTTTTTATATGTCCTCTTTGGCGTTATGATGCAGTTGATGCCTATCAGCACGCAGAACAGTATGACGATGAAGGATATCCCCACGTCACCTTCCTTCGAAGTGACGATGTTCACCACGTTGACCCCTATGGCGATCACCACGAGTATCATCTGTATGATGACGTTCTTATACGCATATTTTTTCTGGAACAGTCCGAATCCCCTGAGGATATCTTCCTTTTTCCCCTGGTACTGCCCGCTGGCGAGCTGTTCGGATGGTCTCTCAAAGTCCATAGTATCTTTCCTTTATGCGGACGAGCCACCGGGGAGGATCTTAGAATAGGATGAGCCTCCCGTTCTGCATATACCCGACCTTCCTGTAGCCGCTCTCGTTGTCGTAAAAGCTGATGCGATCCAACAAAATTGCAACTTTGTTGATATCGTCGGTGTACACATCAGACCTCGTATCCATTATCACAGATCCAGGTCGTGTACGTATCCTGCGTTCTTCTCGATAAAGTCCTTGCGGGGCTCTACCTTATCGCCCATGAGTATGGAGAAGGTCTCATCTGCCTTTGCGGCATCCTCTATGTTCACACGGAGCATGATGCGTGTCTCGGGATCCATAGTGGTCTCCCAGAGCTGCTCCTTGTCCATCTCACCAAGACCCTTGTAGCGCTGTACCACTATGTTGCCGTCGCCCTCGGCCTCAAACTCACGGGTATACTGTTCCCGCTCCTCCTCGGTGAAGGCATACTTATACTGCTCCTTCTTGCCCTTGCGCTTTGCCACCTTGAATAGAGGAGGCTGAGCTATATATATATTGCCGTTGGTTATGAGCTCGCGCATATACCTGAAGAAGAACGTGAGCAGCAGAGTGCGTATATGATATCCGTCCACATCGGCATCGGACATGATAACGATCTTGCCGTAGCGCAGCTTGCTTATGTTGAAATCATCGCCGATGGACGTGCCCAGCGCTGCTACCACAGGCATGAGCTTCTCGTTGGTATACACCTTGTCCAGACGTGCCTTCTCAACGTTGAGCATCTTGCCCCACAGAGGGAGTATCGCCTGATAGCGTGCGTTCCTGGCACCCTTTGCCGTACCTCCCGCAGAGTCTCCCTCCACGATGTACAGCTCGGTAAGGGACGTATCCTTATCGTAGCAGTCGGTGAGCTTGCCGGGAAGTGATGCAGAGTCCATGGCCGACTTGCGGCGGGCGGTCTCGCGTGCCTTCTTTGCGGCCTCACGCGCCTTCTGGGCATTTATGGTCTTTTCAAGGATGATCCTTGCTTCCTGGGGATGCTCATCAAGATAATATGCCAGCTTCTCGGTGACCATATTCTCCACCAGAGGACGGGCCTCCGGGTTTCCAAGTCTTCCCTTGGTCTGGCCTTCGAACTCGCAGTTGGTCAGCTTCACGGATATGATGGCTGTTATGCCCTCGCGCACATCGTCGCCTGTGAGCTTTTCCTGGTTCTCCTTGATGATGTTGAACTTTCGGCCGTACTCATTGAGCACCTTGGTGAGCGCGTTCTTGAAGCCGTTCTCGTGGGAGCCGCCGTCGGTGGTGTGGATATTGTTGGCAAAGCTGCGCACGTCCTCATTGTAGGAGTCGTTCCACATGAATGCGACCTCGGCGGTCATATCATCCTTCTTGCAGGAAAGATATATCACCTCGTTGGAGAGAGGATCGTAGCCCTTGATATTGTGGATATGCTCGACGAACTGGCGTATGCCGCCCTCGTAGTGGAGCACCTCGGACTGTATGTCGTCCTCGTTCCTAAGATCCGAGAATACGATCTTCACGCCCGCATTCAGGAAGGCCTGTTCGCGAAGGCGCTTTAGCAGCACCTCATAGTCGTATACCGTGGTCTCCATGAATATCGCAGGATCGGCCTTGAAGCGCACGGTAGTACCTGTGAGGCCTTCCTCATGTCCTATGACCTTCATGGGCTCAACAGGCACGCCGCCATTCTCAAAGCGCTGGAAATGCACATCGCCGTCCTTGTGTACAGTGACCTCCAGCCATTCCGACAGAGCGTTCACCACAGATGCGCCCACGCCGTGCAGACCGCCTGCCACCTTGTAGCCGCCGCCGCCGAACTTACCTCCGGCGTTGAGCTTGGTGAACACCACGGTAGCAGCTGATATGCCCTCGGTGGGATGTATCCCTACGGGTATGCCTCGGCCGTTGTCCGATACCTCGATGATATCACCGGGGAGTATATTCACTTTTATCTCGCTGCAAAACCCCGCCAGTGCTTCGTCTATGGCGTTATCGACTATCTCATACACCAGATGATGCAGTCCCTTGGGACCTGTGGATCCTATATACATGCCGGGACGCTTGCGCACATGCTCCAGTCCCTCCAGCACCTGTATCTGATCCGCGCTGTAATCAGCATCGGGAGCTATCACTTCGGGTATCTCGTTCTTTATTTCTTCGCTCATATTATCTCTCCATCACAAGACTTATCATTTGAACATCTCATCTACATAATCGCATTCCGTATATGACATGAGTATCGTTACCAGCTCATCGTTGTCATCGAAGGTATATGTAACGGAATACAGCAATGGATAGTTCTCTCCGTTGAGCTCATATACACCGTACATTATATCGTTGTCATCCTCTATGGCGGTCATATACTTCCCGCTGATGTCCTTCTCGTTACCAACGGCCCATTTACCTATGGTCTGAAGATCTTCCTCGCCGTATATCACCTTCGCTCCGTTGTCGTCGGTGATCTTTTTGTTGTAGTCATCCTTCGGGTACTGCGACAGGACGTCTTCCCTGCTGCAGCCGAAGCGTATACTGCGCTGAGCCGGGGATATCTTCTCATCATCGACTGCCTTTACTATGATCAGTCTCTCATCATCATCGCCGAAGAGCCTTTCATTCGACTGGAACACCAGTGAGGTCTCGCCGTACTTTATCCCGCGGTATTCATCCGTGATGCTCTCCGCATCGGGCTCGCCGAACGCTCTTATGACCTCATGCACCGTCATGCCCGCATACAGCTTATCGAACACAGGGGTATCAAGATCCACATAGCCGCCCTGTCTCTTGCCGGCATCGGACGAGGAGATGTTCTTGTCTCCCGTCTTGTCGATACGTGAGGTATGTTCGGCACGTGACTTGTCCTTGCCGCATCCCGTGAGCAGCATCAACGCTGCGGTCATCACTATGCATAGTTTAGGTACAGATCTCATTCTTTATCATCCGCATCGTCATTGTCGGTATCATTCGCATCATCGGCTGTATCCTCTTCACCCGATGCAAGATCACTCAGAGACTGAAGATCCTCGCCGCTCATATCCATGACGGTTATGGTCTCCAGACCTTCATCATCGCTGAAGGTATACATCAGCATATATATGGACATCTTGAACTTCTTGTCTATGTCGAGCACATAGTAAGCCACGCTGCTGTTGCCGCTGCCCGGGCTCTCATATGCGAACATATACCTGCCGGACATATCCTCCTCGGCATCCATATTGCTGCCGAGAGATATGCTCTCGAAGACCTCATAGTCCTTTCTGCCGTATATTATCCGTCCGCCTGCTTCTTTGAGGTCATCGGGAGTATCCTCCTCGGGATCGCTGTAGTACGCACCTATGACCTTGTCCTTGGTGCATCCGAAGCTGATATCACCTGCAGGTACCAGAGCGTCGTTCTTGTTGGCGACGAT
>JAFYEQ010000080.1 GCA_017544185.1 Oscillospiraceae bacterium | reverse complement strand
TCTATCCTGTCGGTGCCGTTCGCCATCACATAGAGATCGCCCTCGGCCGCCCCCACATCGGCACACGGGATCTGCATCGCCACAGACAGCGCGATACAGATACCTATCACTGTTCTCCTCATGCCCTGTCTCCTTTTTTCACTGGTCATATCTGACATATCGGTGGAGCGGTCATATCCTCATCGGATAATATCACCCCGTCGGGAAGACCCAGCCCTATCGTTTCGTCATAGCAGCTTATCCTCATGGTACGGCAGTCGGCGCCTGATCTGTCGGCAGAGAAGAGCTGTATGGTATCATCACATACCGACAGGAAGCCATGGCCAAAGCCCATGGGGATGTATATGCATAGCGCGTTCTCCCCGCTCAGCCGTACACGCTCCCACTTGAGATAGGTACTGCTGTCCTTTCTCAGGTCGATGATATAGTCATCCCCCGCCCCGCGTATCACCGTGATGAGCTTCGCACGGGGTCGGGATCCATCATCATAGTGTATCCCGAAGAACGCGCCTGCTTTTGGTATAGTATAGGCCCTCTGTTCGCAGATCTTGAAGTCCGACGGGAGCCCGTCTGTCCCGATCACAGCTGACGTACCGCGGCAGTCCTGTCTATAGCCCCTCTTGAATAGGAGCACTTCGCCGAATATGGTATCCAGGATCCTCATATCTGTCCCTCCGTCATTCGGGCCTTATCGTCACCAGCACCCACTCGCACCGTTCCTCCGTCCGTATCGGGGTACCCCACAGGCCTGCGCCCGATGACACGTAGAGCTGTGTCCCCGCATACCTGAAAGATCCGTAGGCTGGTAGCCCAAGGATACGATATACTGCCTGCAGCGGGAAGAGCTGTCCTGCGTGACTGTGGCCCGAGATCTGCAGCGTAGACACCTCTTCTGCGAGCTGCTCTTCATCATAGGGCTGATGATCTGCTACGATCAGCATCCCCTCATAGGGACAGGTAAGGTCGGCATACCTGCTTCTTTCCTCTCCCCTGCTGACATCCTCTCGTCCCAGCAGTACAAGATCCTCGTCTATCTGCACATAGTCATCCTTCAGTATGGTAAAGCCTGCGCCCTCTATCGCGCTCTTCAGCTCCTCGTCGGTGTATGTCCGTCCGCCCACCCTTTGAGCCCCGGGCTGTCTGTCATGATTGCCGTAGACGAAATACACGGGAGCCTCCAGCTCGGACAGTATCCTGTATACCTCTGTCATCTCCTCATATGACGTCATCTCGTCGGTGATGTCCCCGCCCAATATGACGAACTCCGGGCTCTGCTCGTTCATCTGTCTGCAAAGGTCGCGTATGATATCCACAGGATGAGCATCTCCCCCATGGATATCCGACACGAACGCAAAGGTATGGGCCTTGGCGGCTCTGTCCGATGTGATATCCAGATCTGTGCGGGAGATACTGGAAGCATCCGCCCAGCCGCCGATAAATACCCCTGCGGTACACAGGGCGGCCAGCACACCGCACAGCCCCAAAAGGCAGATATGGCTCTTCTCGGTATGCTTTACTGTCTCACGGATCCTTCTCACTGCGTATTCCACGATACTTGACACCACATCGCCGCACAGAGCTATATATATGGCCGTGAGGATATCTCCGTGTAGATACGCGGCAGGCCAGTCCACAGCCACGAACAGCAGTGCCGTCGCGGGTATGAGCAACATCTTTATTACAAATACCGCCGTCCGTATCCGCGGGTGAGCCTTGCGGCGAAGCGGCAGCTGTATCACATACAGCATCACTGCCACGACGACAGTCCATACGATCATTGAGAATACGCCTTCCATATCCTTCCCTCTCATATACATATCGTTCATATATATCATACCACATACGCATCCATCTGTCAAGGTAGGCAGTGCCGACAGCCATTTCGTTGAGACATTTATGTGGGGCCTCTTATTCGCGGCTCGGTAACTCTTGTTTGTATGGAAAACGCCATATTGGTAGGCAGTGCCTACGGCCATCTCGCCGAAAGACCGCTCCCCGACATACGTCAAGGAGCGGTCACGATAACTATAAGGGCTTTTCTCACTTGATCACACATTTAGCGATGGCCCATATGATAAGATAATGCAGCGGATAGAACACATAGAAGGACCATTTCGCAAACACGGGATGCTTTCCCTTTTTGCCGTTGTAGAGCACCGTCATGGCAAAGTATGCCAGCACGAACATGGAGATCATCACAGCGACTCCTATGAGCAAGTTCGCCGTCGGGACCTGACCGAGCGAGAACAGATCCGGGATAAAATGCAGCCCCGTGAGGATGCTGTAGGCTATGAGCCGCTGCTTCGGCTTGTCGCGGTATATATGCAAAAACAGTATGAACAGCGGTCCGAAAAGCATCCATGCCGATGATATGAGCACCGTGACTGCATCGCAGGCCACGATCAGCGCTATGCGCTGCCATAACTTCAGACTGCTCTCCCATATTATGATCGACAGCAGGCCAAAAAACAAAGTGAATATCACATTTGCTGTGCGCCAGCCGTTCAGCGGCTGAAAGATCAGCCAGTCGAAGGGCTGAGTGATACAGGCGAATATGAAGAGCCTGAGCGCATACTTTTTCCTGTCCCTCGTGTATTTATAGCCGTCTGCTATGAAGAAGAACATAACAGGCGGACATATCAGCGACAGAAAGCTCACGATCATCAGCCCGATGGGCAATTTGAACGTGGCATAGTCATCGCCGGGGTGCTGCATAAGGTCGATCCACGCCACAGCATGGCCGATGAACATCGTTATTATGGCGATGTACTTCATCGTGTCCCGGTCTATGATCTTCATTCTTCCCTTATCTTCCATAATTCCGCTCCGTCATATGCAGATATCCGTCTATCACAGGAAAAGCATCACCGTATCTCATAGGCAGCCCGTGACCGCAAGCCAGCCATTCCGGAGACAGCGCAACGATCCGTTCCAGCGACCTTCTCATCAGCTTTACGCTCACAGCGTGAGGCGTTATGTCCGGACGTTTCCATATACCCGTGAAGGCATCGCCGCAGTATAATACGCCCCTGCTGTATACCCCCACAGACCCGTAGGTATGCCCGGGCAGCGGCAGGATATCCGCACCATATCCAAGCTCATGCAGCAGGCCTCTCTGTCTTCTGTCAAAATATATATCCGCATCGTAGGCAGGGCTCTTGAATATGCTGCCGTTGATCCACTGTGTATAGTTCCTCAGGGTATACTTCGGCATAGTGGGCTTGACCCTCTGGGACATGAAGTTTTGCCGCAGATCCCTGTCGCGTTCGCTGAGCAGTATCTTCGCGCCTGCCTTTTGGAGCTTTGCGGCGTTCCAGTCGTGGTCGGCATGAGCATGGGTGAGCAGCACATGCCGTATGTCATATTTTCCCAGCCACCTGCGAAGCCCGCCCCATATCTGGAACATCCCCGTGTCTATCAGCAGATCTCCCTGCTCGCCCCTGATGATATAGCATGTCATGTCGTTCTGAGCATAATATATGATATCCCCGCAGCGGCGGTCCTCATTCGTTACAGCAGGACAGAGCCTGTCTGTGATATGATGTATATCCATTTCTCCCCCGTACTGTATCAAAGCGCGTCCTGCCCGTTATCCTTCAGCACGTTCCTGATCCTGCTCAGCGATTCGGGCTTTATCCCGAGATATGTTGCGATATATCTTTGCTGCACCCGTCCTGCCAGATCCGGATAGTTCTTGCGGAACTTCAGATAGCGTTCCGTTGCGTTCTCGGTCAGGAAACCGCCTTCACGGTACATCTTATAGCGCATCCCGCTCTCAAGCAGGTCTATCCATATGTCCTTCAGCTTCTCACTGCTGTGTATGAGCTCCTTCATCCTTTTCACGTCAAACAGCATGACAGTGCTCTCTTCGATAGCCTCCCACATCTTCTGCATCTCATCGAAGCCCATCATGCCCTCGTCCATGCAAAAGCTCCCTTCCTTTGAAAAGAACTGTGTGATGTCATTGCCGTCCCCGTCTATGTAGTAGCTGCGCACCAGACCGTTCATCACGATGCCCGCATGAGCGGTGCTGTCGCCTATGCCGGCCAGCTGTGAGCCCTTCGAGTATACTCTGAACTCGGAAAAGCCCAGCACAGCATCGAATACATCATCCTCAAGCCCGAACCCAAATTTGTCCGAGAGAGCTCTCATCTGTTTTACGATATAAGTTTTATCCATAAAGACCTCTTTATTGACCTACGATGATCCGGTATGATCGCTATCATTCCCAATCCGGCGTGTGCTATCATAGAGGATATAAGGTGTCCCGACTTTTTATACGCCCATATCCATACCGGACCTATTAGAAAAGAAAGACCGTGATCATGCCAGTCGAAGTTTGAATGCTCTTTTTGCGTTCTGTTTAGTATCATCCATTGTGATCTACCTCCCAAGACAAAGTATATCACAACAGATCCCGCCTGTCATTGACCCATGTTAAGCGCATAAAAAACACTTGACGATCGCGGCATTTGATACTATAATATAGATAGTTGACGATCATCATAAGGATCATCCATGAGATCACATTCAGGAGACCTATAGTATGAAGAAAAAGATCGCGGTATTTTCGACAGGCTGGAGCGGTGAGATCTTCAGTCAGTTCCTTCAGGGCATGATCGGAGCACTGAGCGGAGAAGAGACCGATATCATGCTGTTTCTTTGTTATGCTACATACGTAGACACCACCGCCGTAAAGAAGGGCGAGATGGATATATTCGACCTTCCCGACATGAACGACTTTGACGGCGCGGTGCTCTTCGGCAGCGGTCTTGACTTTAAAGATACTGCAGATAATATAATAGCTCGATGCCGGGAAGCCGACGTCCCGACCATAATACAAGGCACCCGAAGAGACGGCGTGAGCTATGTGAGCTCGGACAATTATCAGGCCGTCAGGGATATGTGCGCCCATCTCATAGATCATCACGGCGTAAAGACCATCACCTATTTCGCAGGATCCGGAGACTCATTCGACTCTAACCTGAGACTTGAGGCTATACGCGACCATCTTAGAGATATCGGCCGCGAGGACGATCTGACCGAGGTCTTCTATACCAACTGGGAGAACGCTGCAGCGACCAGACGTGTGAATGAGATATGCGCTTCCGGCGGACCGCTCCCCGACGCATTCATATGCGCCAATGACGGCCTTGCCATGGAGACCTGCATCACTCTTGACAATAACGGATATGATGTCCCCGGAGACGTGCTCGTGTGCGGCTTCGATCATCTGAACGTCAGCCGGATATTCTCTCCATCCATCGCCTCGGTGGATCAGTGCTTTGTCGAGATGGGCGCAGCAGCCATCAAGCTGTGGAAGGAACTGCGGGCAGGTGCGGCAGCGGGTACCAGCGAGGTCGTTCCCTGTAGGTTCGT
>JAFYEQ010000079.1 GCA_017544185.1 Oscillospiraceae bacterium | reverse complement strand
GTCGGACGAAGAGCTGAAGCTGCTGATGTTCGTCAGCGAGCAGGTAAAGTCCGCCCTTGAGAAGAAGCGCTTAGGGTATAAGGAAGAGCTGGACAAGTCCGGCAGAGCGGCATCCTCCGAAGGTACGGACGATGAGCCCAAAGGCGCCAGTATAGGCGATATGCTTAAAAAAGCCGAACAAAACGGCGTTGAAGTAATAATAGGTTAGGAGAATTTCTATGAAAGCAAGATTACCCCAGGGTATGGGCGGCAGCCAGAGCATGCAGTCCATGATCCGTCAGGCACAGAAGATGCAGGCTGAGATCACCGACGTTCAGGAAAAGATCGAGCAGGAGTACTTCACCACCACAGCAGGCGGCGGAGCTGTAGAGATCACCATGAACGGCCGTAAGAAGATCACGGAGCTCAAGATCGACAAGGACGTCATCGCTGACAGTGTAGAGGATCCTTCCACCCTTCAGGATCTTATCATCAGCGCAGTCAACGAGTGCGTAGGCAAGATCGACGAGGTATCGGAGAGCCGCATGGGCGCCATCACCAATGGTGTCAGCTTCCCCGGCCTGTTCTGATAGGATACGGATGACTGCGGATCGCCGCTCGTGACCGATGCGGCGATCTGTGTATCTATGGTGTATAGATGAACAGTACAGCATTGCCCCTTATACAGCTGGCCGAGCAGTTCGCGCGGCTCCCCGGCATAGGTATGAAGACCGCTCAGCGGCTGGCATACCACATCATGACCATATCCGACGATGACGCGAAGGCCTTCGCTGATGCCATACTCACGGCTCACAGCACCGTCAGGGAGTGCTCGGTGTGCTGCAATCTCACCGAAAAGGATATATGCCCGGTATGCGCCGAGGACAGGCGCGACAAGTCGGTGATATGCGTGGTAGAGTCCCCCAAGGATGTGGCCGCATTCGAGCGCACCAATGAGTACGACGGGGTATACCATGTGCTCCACGGGCTCATATCCCCCATGGACGGCGTCACGCCCGATATGCTCCGCGTAAAGCAGCTCCTTGCCCGTGTGGGCAGCGGCGTGCGCGAGGTGATCATGGCTACAGATCCCACCGTTGAGGGAGAGGCTACAGCTATGTATATATCCAAGCTGATCAAGCCTCTCGGCGTGAAGGTGACGCGGCTGGCATTCGGTCTGCCCGTAGGCGGCACACTGGAATTCGCGGACGAGGTCACGCTCTTCAAGGCACTGGAGAACCGCAGCGAGATATGAGCGCAGGTGGTCGGAATAGGGATATCTCTTGTTTCTGACCACTTGCCCGCGATCGGCGGCTGTGATATTTGTGCATTTCTACAAAATTTTCAGATCTGCTTGACATTGCGGCGCGTATGTGATAAAATAGATAAGTCGTTAAGGCGAAGGCAATGGACGATGTCGCTGGGATATAGCCAAGCGGTAAGGCAGCGGACTTTGACTCCGTCATTTCGCCGGTTCAAATCCGGCTATCCCAACCACGATGGGATGTAGCCAAGTGGTAAGGCACCTGACTCTGACTCAGGCATTTCCGGGGTTCGAATCCCTGCATCCCAACCAGCAGCACCCGTTCATGCGAGCGGGTGCTTTTTGTAAAGACTTATGGTCCGATGGCTCATCGGGCTGCATACGGAGGATCTATATGAGAACAGTAAACGGAAACTCACTGATAGGAGAGTTCGACCTCGAAGCGGCTAAGGCATCGGTCGGCAGCGAGATGACCATATCCGCTACGGTACACAAGGTGAACGACATGGGCAAGTTCGCCTTCATACACCTTCGCACCGCCAGGTATGTGATACAGACCGTATGGTCCCCCGAGAAGTGTGCGGTCGGCATCGACGGCATCAAAGAAGGGTGCTTCGTCAAGGCTGTGGGCGTAGTGCGCACAGACGAGCGCTCCAAGATAGGCATAGAGCTGGAGCTCACATCCATAGAGCTTCTCCACGCTCCCGGATACGACTATCCTCTCCACGTCAGCAAGTGGAAGCTGGGCTGTTCTCTCGACGTAAATCTGGACAACCGCAGCGTGGCTCTTCGCAATCCTGTGGAGAGAGCTGTGTTCAAGTTCCAGGAGGGCGTAGTATCAGCCTTCAGGCAGTTCATGCTGGACAACGACTTCACTGAGATACATACCCCCAAGATAGTGGCACAGGGCGCAGAGGGCGGCGCTAATATATTCCGTCTGGAGTACTTCGATAAGGACGCGTTCCTCAACCAGTCTCCCCAGTTCTACAAGCAGGCAGCTGTAGCCTTCTTCGACAGGGTATTCGAGATAGCTCCCGTATACCGTGCAGAGAAGCATTCCACCTCCCGCCACCTCAATGAGTACATCGGTCTTGACTTCGAGATGGGCTTTATCAACGATATGTACGACGTTATGGACATGGAGACGGCGATGCTGCGCTTCATGATGGGCTACCTGAAGGAGCACTACGCTCAGGAGATACGTATACTGGGCGCCGATATCCCCGAGGTAGGGGAGATACCCGCCGTAAAGTTCGAGGATGCCGTTGCGCTCATCAAGGGCAGCAAGGCAAAGAACAAGTTCGATCTGGAGCCCGAGGACGAGGTGTTCTTATGTGACTGGGCGAAGGAGAACTACGGTACGGAGTTCATATTCGTCACCAACTTCCCCGCATCCAAGCCTCCCTTCTACGCTATGAACGACAAGGAAGACCCCCGCACCGCATGCAAGTTCGACCTGCTGTTCAGAGGTCTGGAGATCACCACGGGCGGTCAGCGTATCCACGACTATGAGGAGCAGCTGGCAAAGATGAAGGCGCAAGGCCTGGATCCCAACGACTTCGTATATTATCTTGAGAGCCACAAGTACGGACTTCCCCCTCACGGCGGACTGGGCATCGGTCTGGAGAGACTGGTCATGAAGCTGCTGGGCCTCCAGAACGTTCGTCAGGCATCCATGTTCCCCAGAGATATCGCAAGGCTCACTCCGTGAGCATCATGCTCCTATCATGTATCACCGGCCGGCATCCGAAAGGGTGCCGGCCTTTGTTATGTGCGATCTATCAAAAAAGTATTGACGATCGGGGCTCGGATATGTATAATATAATTAGGTGACTTAGGACATCGGAACAGGGGTGGTCTTGTGATCTGGGACAGACTGGCAGGGGTATACGATATCGCGGAGACGGTATACAACGGCAAGGTGTACCGCGAGACCGGGAAGATCGTAGCCGATGAGATAGAGATGGACGACGCGGTGCTGGAATGTGCCTGCGGTACGGGCTCCATCACCAAATTTATCGCATACAGGGCATCTGTAGTATATGCGGGGGATATCTCGGAGAAGATGCTGGACAGATGCAGGCACAACTGCAAGGAGTGCTGCAATATACGCTACAGGAAGATAGATATCACCGACACTCATGCGAGGGACGATGCGTTCGACAAGGTAGTGGCGGGCAATGTGATACATCTGCTCGACGACCCGCAGGCAGCCGTGCGTGAGCTTTTGAGAGTATGCAGGCCCGGCGGTAAGGTGATCATACCCACGTACATAAACGTAGGCAGGGGCGCGTCCAAGGCTGTTGTCTCGGTGGTAAGCAGGCTGGGTGTGGACTTCAGGGAGAGCTTCACCATCGAGAGCTATCAGAAGTTCTTCGAGGATATGGGTATAGAAGCGACCTACCGCATCGCACTGGGGACTATGCCCTGCGCGGTGGCGGTCATAGAAAAGAAGTGTGATGATGACCAGAGCAGGTAAGATAAGGACAGCGGCCCTTGCGGTGATATTGCTGGTGCTGTGCTGGCTGGCGGTGGGGTATGGCTATGGACTGGCCCGTCCGTCCGAGGCCGTAACGGATACGGAGCTGTACATGGACGGCACGGAT
>JAFYEQ010000078.1 GCA_017544185.1 Oscillospiraceae bacterium | reverse complement strand
GGGTACAGTGCTCCAGATGCCCTGGACATATCTCCCCGACGACTGGCTCCCGCTGTTACATGATATGGGGTTTACCACGGCAGCTATGGTTCTGACCGACAGATCTGTAGCTATGGTCCCTCACGTCTTTGACGGCATAGACAAGCTGGCGGTAGTCATGGGTTCCGAGGGGGACGGTCTGGACGCCGAGACCATCGCGGGCTGCACCATGACCGTAAGGATACCCATGGAGCATGGCGTAGACTCGCTCAACGTCGCTGCAGCAGCCGCTGTAGCCTGCTTTGTTGCTCGATCGAGGTAGGATATGCTGCTCATGCTCTTTACGGTGGCGATGTTCACGCTCACATCGCTCAATGACAAGTATGCCGTCAGCAAATGCGGCTACAGCGGCTCTCAGCTGACTTTCATCATGGCAGCTTTCACTGCGCTGTTCCTGACTCCGTTCCTGTTCACGCCTCTCGTGGACAGGACGTTCACACTGTCATGGCAGAGCTTTGTATGTATCGCCATAATGGCTGCGGCAAAGTGGTCGGAGTTCTTCATGAGCGCGAAGATACTCATGCAGATGTCTGTCTTTGAGCTCAAGGCATGGATGGGCCTGACCCTGTTCATATCCTACTTCTATGATGTGCTCAGCGGATCGCAGACGCTGTCGGCAGTCAAGATCATATGCATAGTGCTCGCTGTGGTCGGCCTGATCGTCATAGCCTCCGACGGCAAGCAGAAGGTAGACTACAAGGCCATCGCTCTGCCGCTGGTGCTGTACATAGCACAGTCCTTTGCCTATGGCTACGCTGTCAAGCTGTCGGTGGGACATATCTCCTCGGAGATATCCCTGTATGCAGCACTGATCATACTTGCACTGTGCCTTGTACCCGCCGCAAAGCCCCTGACCCTCATGAAGAACGCAGAGGGGACGAAGGGGTTCCTGATCACAGCAGGTGTAAAGCTGCCAAACGCTGCGGGCATGATCGCGTACAACGCAGTGGCACGTATAAGCCTCACCAACTACGCCTTCGTGACGCCCATGTGCCTTATAACTATATTCGCGATAGATATCATCAACAAGAACGAACGTCTCTCACGTCCAAGGCTCATAGGGAGCATCCTTGTGGTACTTGGCATAGTGGGATGTCAGATCGTATGATGGAGAGCCTATGGATCATTTTGAACTCGTATCACCGTATCAGCCTGCGGGAGATCAGCCCGAGGCCATAGCCCGCCTTACGGAGGGGATCAACAGCGGCATGAGAGCCCAGACCCTCCTTGGCGTCACAGGCTCGGGCAAAACGTTCACTATGGCGAACGTCATCGCCAACGTCAACAGGCCCACTCTCGTGCTGGCTCATAATAAGATACTCGCAGCACAGCTGTGCTCCGAGTTCAAGGAGTTCTTCCCCCATAATGCGGTGGAGTACTTCGTGTCCTACTATGACTATTATCAGCCCGAGGCGTATATCCCCCAGACCGATGCGTACATCGAGAAGGACAGCGCCATCAACGATGAGATAGATAAGCTGCGCCACTCCGCTACTCTTGCTCTGGCGGAGAGACGTGATGTGATCATAGTAGCATCTGTATCATGTATATATTCCCTCGGTGCCCCCGAGGAGTATCGTGCAAACGTCATATCTCTCAGACAGGGCATGGAGATCGGCAGGGACGAGCTGCTGCGCCTGCTGGTGGCAGATCAGTACGAGCGAAACGATATAGCCTTCGAGCGCAACAAGTTCAGAGTGCGCGGCGATACCGTGGAGATATTCCCTGCAGGGTCCATGAAGAACGCCCTTCGCGTGGAGTTCTTCGGAGATGAGATAGACCGCATATCCGAATTCGACCCCATCACCGGGCATACTGAGATGACCCTTGCTCATGCGGCCATATACCCGGCTTCACACTATGTGGTATCCAAGGAGCATATGCATGAGGCCGTGGAGGAGATAGAGCAGGAGCTCTTTGAACGGATCAAGTACTTCGAGAGCCGGGGCAAGCTGGTGGAGGCGCAGCGCATAAAGCAGCGCACCATGTACGATATCGAGATGCTGGAGGAGATAGGCTTTTGCAAGGGAATAGAGAACTATTCCCGCATACTGGCAGGCCGTGAGCCCGGGAGCACGCCCTATACTCTCTTAGATCACTTCCCGAAGGACTTCCTGCTGTTCGTGGATGAGAGCCATGTATCTCTCCCTCAGGTGAGAGGCATGAGCGCAGGGGACAGGGGACGCAAGGAAGTGCTGGTAGAGTACGGCTTTCGTCTTCCCAGCGCCTTTGACAACCGTCCGCTGTTCTTCGATGAGTTCGAAGCGCACATCGGTCAGGCGGTGTTCGTATCCGCCACTCCCGGTCCTATCGAGCGTGAGAAGTCCGATCAGATCGTGGAGCAGGTGATACGTCCTACGGGACTGGTAGACCCGCTGATCACCGTAAAGCCTGTGGACGGTCAGATCGAAGACCTGATATCCCAGATCAATATACGCACCGAGCGCAAGGAGCGCGTGCTGGTGACTACGCTCACCAAGAAGATGGCGGAGGACCTGACCGCTTATCTGGATGGCGCGGGGATACGTGTAAGGTATATGCATCATGATATAGATACCATCGAGAGGATGGAGATCATACGCGATCTGCGTCTCGGTGAGTTCGATGTGCTGGTGGGCATAAACCTGTTGCGTGAGGGTCTGGATATACCCGAGGTATCACTGGTGGCGATACTGGATGCGGACAAGGAGGGCTTCCTGCGCTCTGAGTCGTCGCTGATACAGACCATAGGCCGTGCCGCTCGAAATGCGGGGGGCGAGGTCATAATGTACGCCGATACGGTCACGGGCTCTATGGAGCGGGCCATTACCGAGACCGAGCGCCGCCGTCAGAAGCAGCTGGCATACAACGAGGAGCACGGCATAGTCCCTGTGACTATCATAAAGGACGTGCGCGACGTGCTGGAGATATCCACCAAGGAGGAGGTATCTCAGAAGTCGGAGAAGAAGCTGACACGACAGGAGAAGCAGGAGCTCATAAAGGAGCTGACCGCACAGATGAAGGAAGCAGCGAAGCTGCTGGAATTCGAGCATGCTGCATATCTGCGCGACAAGATAAAGGAGCTCAGCGAATAGATATCTGTATTATATACAGATATGCCCCGAGGCGCTGTCAGTGCCTCGGGGCAGTGTATGTATGATAGGGATGCTGAATGATAAAGGATCGGCGAGGCAAGCCCCCCGCCCTACGAGATCGTTGGCGATAAGAGATATGGGTCATCCGATAAAGTCCGCCCCCAGTTTAGAGAGCTTTTTGAAGTATCTTTCCTTTTGTGCGGTATATATGATACCTATGGCGGAGGTATCAAGTATGACATTGTACCCTTTCCTGAAGGCACCGAGCGCGGTCAGGGAAACACAGCCGCCGCCGTCGACACCGATGAGCTCCACCGTGTCGATATCATTTTCCTTCAAATAGCTGCAGAGCACAGGAACAGAGAAGGCATCGCCGGCATATTTGGTAAATACGTCGGAGGACACGACTCGCAGATCTTCGGCCAGCTCCGCTCTCGGATCGCCTTCATACACCTGGAAAGGAGCGAACTTATTGATCAGGTTCCTTTTCATCAAATGCTTGATATACACGACTTTATCGGCATCTGTACTGCTTATGACGGCGTTTACACGTCCTATCAGTCCGTCATCGTACTTGAAGAGATCGGCGTGAGCCTTCCCGACAGTGAACTCCTGCATATCGATCACGAGCAATGCTTTTTTCATGTCACGCTCCGGTATATCAGTTTATCATCAGTCCGTTGGCCCTGAATGCAGCGATACGGTCAAGGCATGTAGCGCACTTGAGACAGGGCGTATCTCCGCCCTCGTAGCAGGACCAGGTCAGTTCATAGGGGACCTTGAGGGCTACGCCCTTTGCGACTACCTGAGACTTGTCCATACGAACGAAGGGAGCCTCCAGTGTGAGCTCGCCTCCCGTACCAAGAGATATGGCCCTTCCCATGGACTCCACGAACTCCTCGGAGCAGTCGGGATAAGCGTTGCCTGCAGCATCATCTGCATGGGCACCGTACATCACCACGCTGCAGCCCTCTGACAGGGCACAGCTGGCAGCTGCCGCAAGGAACAGTCCGTTCCTGAAGGGTACGTATGTGGAGACAGGCGAACCGCCTGTCTTTTTTAGCTGTTCTGCATAGCTCTCATGGGGGATGTCGCCCCGCCCTTTGAGGAGCGTGCAGTCAGAGGAGGAGAATACCTCCGAAAGATCCGAGGTCATATGACGCACACCGTAGTAGTCAGCTACCTTCGCAGCAGCCTCCAGTTCCTTCGAGTGCTTTTGACCGTAGTATACAGACAGTGATATCACGTTTTCCGCGCCGTAGCGGTCACACGCTATGGCGAGCAGAGTGGTGCTGTCCACACCGCCGCTGGATAGTACGAGAGCTTTCATATCATTCCTCTATGGCAGATGCTTCCGAAGGAGCAGTGTGCTTGGGAGCTTCCTCGACAGGAGCCTTCTCCTGCTCCTGAGGCAGTGCTTTCTTTCCGATGAACATGGCGATAAGGAACACCACCAGACATACCGATGAGAACACCACGCATCCCACGCCGCCCGGGAGAGACTTGAGAGGTGTGAGGCAGAGCGCATCTATGCCGAGCAGTTTGCAGTATTCGCCCGCCACGTACAGATGTATGTCAAAGGTGCGCGGGTCGGTCATGCCGTCGGCTATATCCGCCACTATGAAGGGTAT
>JAFYEQ010000077.1 GCA_017544185.1 Oscillospiraceae bacterium | reverse complement strand
TATGCATGACGGGCGATGGTGATGGGCTTGGTCCAGGTGGGGATATAGGGAGTGATCCCCTTTACGAGTATGGGCTTACGGAACACGGTACCGTCGAGTATAGCACGGATGGTGCCGTTGGGGGACTTCCACATCTCCTTCAGGTCGTACTCGGTCATACGTGCAGCGTTGGGAGTGATCGTAGCGCACTTTACAGCTACGCCGTACTTCTTGGTAGCCTCAGCAGAGTCGCTGGTCACCTGATCGTCGGTCTCATTGCGGTGTACCAGACCCAGATCGTAGTACTCGGTCTTCAGGTCAACGAAGGGCAGTATCAGCTTGTCCTTGATCATCTGCCACATTACTCTTGTCATCTCGTCCCCGTCCATCTCTACGAGCGGGGTAGTCATAAGTATCTTAGACATATGTATTCTCCTAAGTGATATTTTAAGTCATTATGTGACCTATAGCTTTGATGGCATAGCGAACACGATCTCCATGGACGTGCCGCCCGTCAGGTCGTTTATGGCGCTCTCGAACATGGGAGCCACTTCGTCCCAGTTGTTGCCGAAGGCACCGCAGCCGTACTTGCCGAGTATCAGCACATCGGGGGAACAGCGTACCGCCAGCGCTATGATGCGTCGGATGCGCTCTTCCATCACGGCGTTCTCCTTGCTGTGGGAGAGTATGCACGCGTATCGGTTCACTGCAGGTGAGGTTATGAACGAGCAGTACACAGGCTCATCCAGTACAGCGTACTTATCGTCGCGCATTACAGCCACATTTGAGGACAGGATCATGCCGTGGGTGTATCCCTTCATGTCGGTGAAACGGTTGGCATCATAGTACTCCGATACATCTCTGATCGTGTAGTACAGCCCCGAGGCACGGCATATATCCTCTTCCTGCGCCTTGGCACCGATGATGTATCCGCCGCCGGGAACATTGGCATTTGCGAAGTTCAGAGCCAGCACATCGCTGTTCCTATGGGCGAGGATGCTGCCTATGGTGGTCAGATCCTCGGTGTGGTCGTATATATGGTAGGTATCTTGACGGGGGGAGGAGACAGGCTCGATGTCGCGGATGTACTCCGAGATCTGCCCGTCGAAGGTACCTATGTCGTTCATCGCGTCGTTCTCGCGCTTGATCTTGAGATAGTCGAACATGGGATCAGTCTCCTGTCAGCGTATCAGCCGGTCCTCATAGTCGAGCCCCGGTATATTGCAGAAGTCTTTGGTGTTGTTTGTCACGAGGACCATACCGTTCGAGATGGCTGTGGCAGCTATCGGCATATCGAGTTTGCCTACTGTGAGTCCGGATCTGTATAGGAAATAGGATATCTTGCCATATATGCGGGCCGCTCTTTCGTCGAAGCTATCACACGCAGATGACGCGTTATCTCTGAAAGCATCTTCTCATTGTTTTCTTTTCTGTCGCTTTTCTCATTTCCTTCATACAGTTCAGCCAAAGACACTGTGGAGATACATAGCCCTTTTTTCTCTTCAGCGATGAACTTTCGGATAAGATACTCCGGTCTTTTCCTCATCATATATATGATGATATCAGTATCGAGCATCTTCATAGTTCTTCTCTTTCCGGCTGTATCTGCTGCTCTCTGCCGTTCTCAAAAAGGTCGTTTTACTGCTTCTTGAGCTGCTCTCTGGTGTAGTCAAGGAGACCGCCTGCGAGGATGATGTCCTTCGTGCGGCCGGACAGCTCGCAGAGCACGGGGATGTCTATGCCTTTGGTGCGGTCGGTGAGGGTCAGCTCGGAAGCACCGCTCTCGATGTTCTTGCGCACATCCATAAGTGCGAGCTCATCGCCTTCATCTATGCGGTCATAGTCAGCCTCGTTCACGAAGGTGAGGGGGAGTATGCCTGCATTTATCAGGTTAGCGCGGTGTATACGCGCGAAGGACTTCACCAGTACGGCCTTTACGCCGAGATACAGGGGAGCGAGGGCTGCGTGCTCACGGGATGAGCCCTGTCCGTAGTTGGAGCCGCCCACGATGATGGACTTGCCCATGCTCTTAGCACGCTCGGGGAACTTCTCGTCGCATACCGTGAAGCAGTGCTGGGATATAGCGGGTATATTGGAGCGCAGGGGGAGTATCTTCGCGCCTGCGGGCATGATATGATCCGTGGTGATATTGTCGCCCACCTTGAGGGAGCAGCCGCACTCGATATTGTCCACCAGAGGAGCGGTCTCGGGATAGGGCTTTATGTTGGGACCGCGGAGGATCTCCACGCTGTCCATATCCTCCTCGGCTGCGGGAGGAACGATCATGTTATCGTTGATCGTGAACCTGTCGGGCATCTCGAAGCGGAACTCGCCCTCGATGGTGCGGGGGTCGGTGAATACGCCGTTGACTGCGGATATAGCAGCCAGCTCGGGAGATACCAGGTATACCTGACCGTCCTTGGTGCCGCTGCGTCCGAGGAAGTTGCGGTTGAAGGTGCGCAGGGAGATACCGCCGGAATTAGGCGACTGGCCCATGCCGATGCAGGGACCACACGCGCTCTCAAGGATACGTGCGCCAGCGTCGATGAGTATGGACAGAGCGCCGTTCTGAGCCAGCATATTGAGCACCTGCTTGGAGCCGGGAGCGATGGAGAGAGATACATCGGGATGTACGGTCCTGCCCTTGAGTATGAACGCTACCTTCATCATATCCATGAGGGAGGAGTTGGTGCAGGAGCCTATGCATACCTGATCTATCTTCATGCCTGCCAGCTCGGAGGCGGTCTTAACGTTGTCGGGGGAATGAGGACATGCAGCCAGAGGCTCCAGGGAGGACAGGTCGATCTGTACCTCTTCGTCATATACCGCATCGGGATCGGCAGACAGGGGAACGTATACGTCCTCGCGGTCCTGAGCCTTCAAAAACTGTCTTGTGGTCTCATCTGAGGGGAATATGGACGTAGTAGCGCCGAGCTCTGCGCCCATATTGGTGATGGTAGCTCTCTCGGGCACGGACAGGGACTTCACGCCCTCGCCGCAGTACTCTATGACCTTGCCCACGCCGCCCTTGACAGACAGTCTGCGGAGCACCTCGAGTATAACGTCCTTGGCGGATACCCAGGGAGACAGCTTGCCTGTGAGCTCTACCTTGACTATCTTGGGGTATGTGATGTAGTAAGCACCGCCGCCCATAGCAACAGCCACATCGAGGCCGCCCGCACCGATGGCGATCATACCTATGCCGCCGCCTGTGGGAGTATGGGAGTCGGAGCCGATCAGGGTCTTGCCGGGAGCACCGAAGCGCTCAAGGTGTACCTGATGGCATATACCGTTGCCGGGACGGGAGAACCATATGCCGTGCTTCTTGGCACATGAGCCGATGAAGCGGTGGTCGTCGGCGTTCTCGAAGCCCGACTGCAGCGTGTTGTGATCTATATATGCGACGGATCTCTCTGTGCGTACTCTCGGCACGCCCATCGCCTCAAATTCAAGATACGCCATAGTGCCCGTAGCGTCCTGCGTCAGGGTCTGATCGATGCGTATGCCGATCTCATTGCCCTTGACGAACTCTCCGTCCACCACATGAGCCTTGAGTATCTTCTCGGTAAGCGTAAGTCCCATAATACCACTCCTTAACAAAATATCATACCCTATATTATACCACATCCGTTATCGTTTGTCAATCGCTATGATGTTCATAATTGTTATACATAAGGGATATGATGAGTTCACGTAGATCGAGCGCCATACGATATCATGCATACAAGATCTTTCTCTTTACATATCTGACCGTATGTGCTATAATAGAAAGAGACGGGTATCGTCAACTGGCTCATGACCTTATATCGCAGGGAGGACGCTATGGTATACATATCAGATCATTCACTGGTAAAGCACTATATATCCGTTATGCGCGACAGGGATACTGACACACAGACCTTCAGGCGTATGGCAGGCCAGGTGGGGATGCTCCTCGCTGCGGAGGCGCTGAGGGATATGCCCTTGTATAACGTTGATGTCACTACCCCCGTAGCCGAGGCGAAAGTACCGATGCTGAGCGGCGAGCCGCCTGTAATAGTCCCCGTGCTCCGTGCAGGGCTGGGCATGACCGACGGGATACTGCAGATCCTGCCCTTCGCCGCAGTGGGACATATCGGTATGTACCGCAATGAGGAGACCCGTGGACCTCAGGTATACCTGACCCGCCTGCCCGACAGGATAGACGGGCGGCTCATCATCGTCCCGGATCCCATGCTGGCCACCGGCGGATCGGCAGTCGCTGCTATAGATCATATCAAGTCACAGGGCGGGAATGATATCCGCTTCATATGCATCATCGCCGCTCCCGAGGGACTGGATGCACTTACGAAGGCGCATCCCGACGTGGATATATACATCGGCTGCCTCGATGAGAAGCTCAATGAGGATGCATACATCGTCCCCGGTCTGGGTGATGCGGGAGACAGGATCTTCGGCACAATGTGACAGATGCAGAAACGGAAGGTGATCTTATGACACTGCAGCAGTCTACCAAGATACCCGAGGTGAAGGATACCATCGTAAAACTGCGTCAGCTCAGCGGAGATGAGAAGATCCGCCGGGAAGCCTTTTATCGTGAGAAGCGTTTGCACGATGAAGCCGCCACGCTTGGTCACGCCCGCAGAGAAGGTATAGGTATCGGCAGAGCGGAAGG
>JAFYEQ010000076.1 GCA_017544185.1 Oscillospiraceae bacterium | reverse complement strand
TCATTGAGCTTATCGTACTTCTCCAGCATCTTGCCGAAGCGGGGATAGGCCATAACGGTAGTGGTAGCCATCACGGTGCCAAGTACGGGTATAGCCACCAGGAACACCATGGCCAGCCTGGGGTTGAGGGATATAGCCATACAAAGGGCCGATACCAGCATGAACGGCGACCTTACAGCGGTGCGTATCAGCATCATGAAGGTGTTCTGCACGTTGGTGGTATCTGTGGTCAGCCTTGTGACCAGCGACGCGGTGGAGAACTTGTCCACATTGGCGAAGGAGAAATCCTGCACCTTGCCGAAGAGCTTGGTACGCACGTTCTTGGCAAAGCCCATGCCTGCCACCGCAGCGAAGCGTCCTCCGAGGGAGCCGCTCACCAGCGAGAACAGCGCCATGCCCACCATGATGAGGCCCATCCTGATGGTGTACTCGGTATCGCTGTTGGCTATGCCCACGTCAACTATCTTAGCCATGACGCGGGGTATGAACACTTCCATCAATACCTCGCCGATCATGAATATCGGGGTCATGAACACGAACTTCTTGTACTCCCCCACACAGGAGAGCAGACGCTTCAGCACGTAGCCCATGCCCATATCTTTCTGTTTTTCCATCACATCACCCTTCTGTCAACAATATCTCTATTATATTATACACATTCCGCTCCATGATAGCAACTCATTTTTTGTGAAAGTTAGGTGAAAACAGCTGTGAAAACAGAGGCTGTTCTCTTACCGTCGATCACAACAATATCGCCCGTGATATTTTGTGCAGATCGACGAGAGAGATATTTTGTCAAAAGTAGTGACAAAGAGGCGCGGATGTGATATCATAGTCATACCAATACGTTGCGGCTATGCCGCATAGATAGGAAGGTGGAGAAATGAAGAAGATCCGCAGGATCTTATGTCTGTTCACGGCTCTCCTCATGCTCATCACTCTCACAGTGACCAGCGTGACCGTATCCGCAGCAGACATGAGCATCAAATTCGCACAGAAGACCATCACCATCCCCGTCGGGAAGGCGCTCACGCTCAAACCCACGCTGACAGGCGTCAAGGCATCCGAACTCACATGGAGCACCTCCGACAAGGCCGTGGCCAGCGTCACCAAGAAGGGCAAGGTCACCGCAAAGAAGAACGGCACCGCAGTGATCACCGCCAAGAAGGGCAAGACGTCCGCCAAGATCACCATCAAGGTGGGCAAGCGCGTCACCTCCGTTACCGTGAAGGAGACCGCAGTCACCCTTTGCCCCGGTGAGACCTATAAGATCTCAGCAGGGATCAAGCCCGTCGATGCGGCTTACAAGGCAGTGGCGTACAGCGTGTCCGACAAGTCCGTGCTCTCCGTGAAGGGCAGCACAGTCACCGCAGTCAAGACCGGCACATCCTCTGTGACAGTACGCGCAGCCGATGGCTCCGCCAAGAAGGCGTCTATCACGTTCACAGTCATAGACCCTCCCAGCAAGACGCCCGATGCCGGATTCCCCGACCAGAGGCCGGATGCCGACGCACCCGAGAAGAGGCCCGATCCCGACTCCCCCGAAACGCCTCCCGCTCCTCAGGAAGAGGCTCTGGCAAACTTCAACACGAACATCTCCGCAAAGCAGCTCACCTCAAGGATGGGCATAGGCTGGAACCTGGGCAACTCTCTTGATGCACTGGGCGGCAGCGGGCTCTCATCCGAGACCGCTTGGGGCAACCCCAAGACCACGAAGAAGCTGGTAGACGATATCAAGGCTGCAGGCTTCGACACCATACGCATACCCACCACATGGGGACAGCACTGTGATGCCAAGGGCGACCCGGACTCCGCATGGATGGACCGCGTACAGCAGGTAGTAGACTATGCTTACAACAATGGCATGTATGTCATCCTCAACGACCATCATGACTGCAAGTACTACAATATCGACCAGATGGTAGCCGATGAGGCTTACAAGCAGGAGAGCATCGACAAGATGTCCAACCTCTGGACCCATATCTCCAAGCGCTTCAAGAACTACGGCGACAAGCTCATATTTGAAGTCCTCAACGAACCCCGCACCGAGGGCAGCGCAAGAGAGTGGAGCGGCGGCACGGCTCCCGAGAGAGCAGTACTGGCTGACTTCGAGGATGCACTGGTAAAGGCTATACGCGCAACAGGCGGCAATAATGCATACCGCTTCATCATGGTGCCTGCATACGCAGCTACCTCCGATATGAACATACTCCGTCAGACTAAGTTCCCCGCAGATGACCGCGTGATCATCTCCGTACACGCATACTCCCCCTACAACTTCGCCATGAACGGCAGCGGTCCCTCCGAGTTCACCGAGAAGGACAGAGCTGATCTGGAATGGTTCTTCAAGGCACTCGATGATACCTTCGTATCCAACGGCAAGGCCGTAGTCATCGGCGAGTTCGGCTGCATCAACAAGAACAACGATGCAGACCGCATAGTATGGGCTCAGGCCTTCGTGGGCGGCGCAAAGCAGTACGGTATCCCCTGCGTCCTCTGGGACAACAACTCCCCTCTCGGACAGACAGGCAGCGAGACCTTCGGCTACTA
>JAFYEQ010000075.1 GCA_017544185.1 Oscillospiraceae bacterium | reverse complement strand
TCAGGGGCACGAGCACCTGTATCAGCACTGCTCCAAGGACTACCAGGATCATCATGCCGTAGTTGAGCCTTACATCAGAGGAGCCGAACGTGATCTCATCCACCAGCTTGTCAAGGACCATCTGTCTCAGAGGGATGTATATCAGCAGCGCCAGAGATGCGCCTGCGAGAGCGTAGAGCACGTTCTCGAACAGGAGTATGCCAGTGGTCTTTCGCATGGACATACCTATACTGCGCAGGGTGCCTATGACGGACATCCTTTCCGTGATGAGCTTCTCCGTGAAGCTGACCACTACGAATATGACCAGCACGAACACCAGTACGAACACAAGGTAGAATATGCCTGTGAGCGTATCCAGCAAGTTGTCCATATCCTCGGAGATGTACATCTTCTGCACGGTCGCTGTGGGGCGCTCCTGCTCCATCCATTGTTCAAAGGTCTCCCAGTCGGCGGGGTCCATGGTGAGGTATGCTGTATAGTACGGCTTCTCACCGCAGAGCATCACGTAGCTGTCCTTTGATATGACAGCAGAGTATTGCCCGTATACCGTCACATCGGGGTATATGGAGGAGACTGTGAAGGAGACGTCATTATAGTCCTTGTCGGGTACGGTGAAGGTGTCGCCGACTTCGTAGCCGAACTTTTCGCTGCAGCTGCGGCTTATAGCTATCTGTCCTTCTTCGGGCATTATGTTCTCGGGCAGCATCTCCATGCGGTGTATGATGTCCATATCGCTGAAAGCCAGCACGTAGACAGTATCTGTGATGGCATAGGAGTAGTTCTTCTCGTCTCGGGTCACCTCACGCTTGGAGGTGAACATCTCGCATGTGTACTCCAGAGGGGGAGCGCCCTCGAAGGTCTTGTCGGTGATGCCGTCAGACCCGTAGTATATCACCTCATGGTCGATCTTGCCTATCTGACCAGATACCATATCATGGAGGAACACCTTGAAGGTGTTGCCAAAGTCCACCGCAAGGAACCCGGAGAAGCAGGCGGCGGTCATACATAACAGCAGTATGATCAGCCTTCCCGGTTTTGAGAATATATTTTTCAGAGTATATCTAAGGAGCATGTCACCACCTGCGTACCCTTTCCTCGGGAGCTATATACATAGGGTCTCCCTCTTTCACGCCGTATATCTCATAGAACTCATCGAAGTTGGCTACGACTGCATTTACGCGGACAAGGGCGGGTGAGTGCTCGTCGAGCTCAAGGAGCATCTTCGCATCGGTATCGGGAGTAAGGGTCATCCATACCTTGGCGTAGTTCTCCAGTGCTGTCTTCTGCTCCTCGGGACCGTCTGCGATGGCCAGTACACACTGCAGCCCGCTTATGTCCGCAAGATTCTCCGCCAGAGTGAGCTTCCCGTTCACATGAGACCCAAGCACGGTGAAACGGTCGTAGTATTTTATAGCCTGCTCCTGCTTCTTCTCAAAGGCGAGCCTGTCAGCCTCGGGCATGGCATCGGGACGGTAGTTGCCGTCAGCATCGAACAGTACGCCCTCGCTGTCGAATGCGTGGGAGATCTCATGACCGATGATCGAACCGATCCTGCCGAGAGTCGCCGCGTACTCCGCATCGTCGATGTATATGGGAGCGTTGGTTATGGCGGCCGTTATATTGACGCAGTTGTATGGGGACAGATAGCATGCATTGATGGTGTGCGGAGCCATCGTATCAAAGCCGTTGCGTTCGGGCACTTCCCCGATCGTGGAGAGCTGCCGGAGGATAGAGCCTGCCTGTACTCTGATGCAGGTCTGCAGTATGGAGCCACCGATCAGATCCGCATCCTTCGGGTCGGTCTCGTGAGGCTCATCGGCTCCTATGTAGAACTTCATCTTGTCGAGCTTGTCGGTAAGATACTTCTTTCCCTCATCGGAGAGCCAGTCGGCTCCGTCTATCAGTACATAGTACTCAGCCTTCATATCATCGCATATCTGCGTTATGACCTTACGCTTTTCCTCGGTGTAGTATCTCTGTGCGTAGAGCTCACCCAGCTGTTTATCCAGCAGAGACTTGATAAGCTCCTTTGCCAGCTCGTCGGAAGAGGTATCTGCCTTCTGAGAGTAACGATATTTGTCGGGGAGGAACTCGGAATATCCGTCCATCACCACGCATATGGCCAGATCTTTCCATACCCTTACGTGGTCCTCATCCACAAGAGAGACCATCGTGAAGAGCTGGTCGGGATCGGAGACAGATATCTTCTGCTGGGCATCTCCCGAGTGACCGCTGATATATATCAGGTCTTCGAAGCTGATGCCCGACATGTGGTCTGAGAGCTCCTCCGCTGTATACAAGTTGAACGTATCTATGTAAGTCTTCTCGCCGCTCAGTATCTCCATATCGGTATGGCCCGCGATCTCATACAGGGCGTATACGATATCGGTGGCACGATCTGTAGCCTCCTTGTAGGGCACGCCTGCAGCCCTGAGACAGTCTGCGAGCTGATCTCTCGCCGCAACTGCGCCGAAGTCGCTCTCGCGTATGCTCTCAAGGTCGACAGGAGAAGAATATGCTGCCTGGAACACATTCTCGGTGGTATCGCAGAGGTCGATAGTGGGCGTCACCGTCAGGAAGGTGTACAGACCGTAGTCCAGCGTCAGACCACGCCACATCTCTACCAGCCCGTCTACGTCCTGAGCAGCCTCGATCCTCTCCAGTATACCGTCGATGACTTGGGTATCGGCCGCATCCGTGTCCAGCTCCCCATCGAAGTCGTCCTTGGTCAGGTGGTACAGATCGTGTATCAGCTGCTCATTGCTCCCCTTCGGAAAGTCCACCTCGCTGTTCGCTGTCTCGGTGATCAGAGCGTCCAGCTGATCGTCTACAAGATCCGCGACTTCGTCCATGGTGCCCATGGAGGAGTGCTTTGCATCCAGCTCCATCTCCATGAGCTCCTTGCCGTTGATATAGCCGTAGTAGTCATTTGCGGGCGTGAGGGTGCCTACATAGCCTGTGTGATCTCCGCCGTCATCCCCGGTATCTGCTGTATAACCGGTCAGGGCTCCCAGATCCTCTGCGGAACACCCTGCCAGCAGCAGACATGCCAGAGCTGCGGCGGTGATGCGTTTCGTACTATCCATTCCTGCCTCCGTTCTATGATAACGGGATACCTATCCCGGTCTTTCATCCTATGTTATGCTCAGTGCCCTTTACTGCGACATCATGCCGGGTCTGTCGGAGTCCATTATTACGTTCATATGCTCGTAGGGGATCTCGATACCGTTCTTTCTCAGTGCCTCGAACACCCTCGTGTGGATATCGTCCTTCACGATCTCGGTGCGAAGGCCGCTCTTGCAGTATACCGTCACCGACATCACCAGAGCGCTGCTCTTTATGTCGTAGAAGTATACAGGCGCATAGTCCGGCTCGTTGTTCTCGTCGGTCATGCCCATGACTGAGGAGGGGCTGCTCCTGACGGCCTCGGCTATGACAGCCTT
>JAFYEQ010000074.1 GCA_017544185.1 Oscillospiraceae bacterium | reverse complement strand
GTGCTGGCTCATCCGTACAAGGTGTGTCCGACGTACATCATACCGCACTGGGCGGAGTTCGTGAAGAAGGTCAAGGGGTACATGGGTGAGCCTAAGAAGGCTCGCTGGTATGTACAGGTCGGGGCGTTTGCCGACAAGGGCAATGCCGAGGCGTATCTCCAAAAGGTGAAGAAGGACTATCCCGGGGCGTTTATCAAGGAGATAGAGCCGCCTGTCGTGTGACAGACGGCTCTGTTCAGTGGGCGATGTGCAGCTGCTCCATAAGGGCGGACTGCAATGCTCCCGAGAAGTTTATATTGGCGGCGGAGGCTTTGCGCTCAAGCCATGCGGGGAGCGTGCAGTTCTTCTTGACGGAGCGGTTGTCGAGATAGCTGCGGTATCCGTCGAAGTCGCAGTCCACAAGGGAGAGGATGCTCCCCTTTTTGCGGCGGAGCTTCCCGACATCGGAGGGCGGAGGGACTTCCCTGCCCAGATCCTGCAGGGTGACGGCTTTGAGACATATCGCGTCTCTTGCCATGGCGATGGCGTCGGAGAGATCCTTCCCCTCGGTGATGATATCGAGGTCGGGCACATCCACCATATAGCAGCCGTCCTCGACGGGGGTCAGGCTCACAGGATATACTGCGGTCATAGTATCAGCTCCTTCATTTGAGTTTCAGTTTCTTTATGATAGCCTTTGCGGTGGTCTCTTTGATCTCCTTATGACGGGGTATGGGCTCCACATCCTTACCGTTGGTATAGATATCATGGTTGCCGCCGTCGCGCAGGAATGTCCACCCGTTCTTCTTGAGCAGTTTGATAAGGTCACGCTGCTTCATACGGATCACCTCATATATATTATACGCCTTTTATGCGTATCAAGCAATAGAAGATATACACAAGATCGTTTGACATAGTTTGGTCGATATGACCATTACACATGACACCTCCATTTCATATACTCCTTTCTACAGGGATACCGTGTGCAGTGATGTACACGGTATCTCTATGTCCGAAGGGCGGGCATGACTGCTCCGAGGGCACCATATTTTATCAGGAGGATGATAACAAATGAAAGCTTTGATGGAAAAGCGCGAAGCTCTTTTAGCTGAGATGGACGCACTCATCAACATGGGTGAGACCGAAGCAAGAGCTTACACCGACGAAGAGACTGCCAGAGCAGAGCAGATCAGGGTCCAGCTCGATGAGATAGATGCTACCATAGCTAAGTCTGAAGAGTTCAGGTCCTACGCCGATCGTCCCGCAGTCGAGACCAGGGCAGCAGCTCCCGCGTCCGGCATGGACACAAAGGCTGCTATCAACGCATTCACACGCGGTCAGAGGGTAGAGACCCGTGCAAATGAGACTATGCTCACAAACAGCAACGGCCTCATAGCTACCGACTTTTCTACCGATGTTATCCGTGAAGCACGCGATCTGGCGGGCATATCCAACTACATCACCATGGTAGAGGCTCGCGGCGAGTACAAGCAGATCGTATCCGATAAGGACTACACCGTAGGCGGCAGCTGGGTAGCTGAAGCGGGCGCTATCGGCGTCAGCGAGGCAAGATGGACCACTCTCACGATCGGCAAGTACAAGTATGCGTCCACCGTTGTGCTCACACTTGAGATGCTGAGTCAGACCGTGGAAGAGTTCGACGTTATGAGCGAGATCTTCACACAGTACAGCCGTGACTTTGCGTATGCGCTCGAGAGCGGCATCATCAAGGGCACAGGCGACAGCTACGGCCAGCCCACCGGCCTTATCTCCGGCGGTACAGGCGTGACCGCAAAGGCAGAGGCAGCTATCACCGCGACCGAGATCATCGACATCTACCACGGTCTGAAGGGCGCTTACATGCCCGGCTCCGTATGGGTGATGAACAACAAGACCCTTGGCGCTATCAGGAAGCTCACGGATGCAACAGGTCAGTACCTGTTCCACCAGAACGAGCTGTCTACCGGCTATGCTGGCACCATCCTTGGCCGTCCCGTGCTCATATCTTCTGTTATGGATGATATGGCAACAGGCACAAAGCCTATCATCTTCGGTGATCTTTCACAGGGCTACAAGGGCGTTCTTTCTCCCGATGTTACTCTCACAGTGCTCAATGAGCTCTATGCAGGTATCGGCGCTAAGGGCGTTCAGGGTATCCTTTGGTTCGGCGGTAAGCCCGTCAACAACGAGGCATACGAAGTCATCACCATGGCGTAAGAGGTGAGAGGATGCTCTATACCGCAAACGTTAGCTTTGCGGGCGTTATCTCGATGATGTCAGGGGAGACCCGAGATCTTACAGAGGAGCAGGTCAGGGGACTTGCTCCTTATGTTGACCCTGTAGAGGGAAAGAAGGAGGGAAAGCCCGATGATGATGTCACAGATAAGCCTTGCAGACGTAAAGCTAAGGCTAAGGATCGACTATAACACCGATGATACGGAGCTGACCGCGATAATGGCGGCGGCAAAGCAGACCCTCCTTGACTGGACGGGGCTGACCGCTGCAGAGGCAGACGAAAAGCCACAGATGTATCATGCATTCATGGCGCTGTGCCAGCACATGTATGATAATAACGAGCTGACAGCGCAGAGAACGGCGCTGGATGCTGCAGTACAGACGATCATCGCGCAGTGCTCCACGGCGGAGGTGCTGCTGGCATGAATATAGGCGCGATGAGAGATACCGTTACATTCAAGTGGTCCGACGATGACGGGGCTACATGGTCAGACGTGCTGACCTGCAGGGCATACATCAACGGCGTGAACGGCAGCGAGTTCTTTATAGCGAACGCGGGCTATGTGGGTTCACTGGTGGTGAATGTGACGTGCAGGTACCAGCCGGCGCTGATGGGGATAAATCCCACCGTGTGCCGTATGTGGGACCAGAACGGTCAGGAATACGAGCTGCTGTCCCCTGCAGATGACAAAGAGGCTAAACATCAAGAGGTCATCTTCAGGGCGAGACGGCTCTATCGTGATGGGATG
>JAFYEQ010000073.1 GCA_017544185.1 Oscillospiraceae bacterium | reverse complement strand
TCAGACGGTACTGTTCATCTATGTTCTTGACGCCGAGCACGAAATAGTCGTTCTCCCTGCCTATACCTCTTATGAGCCTGAGCTGATGCCATACAGGCTTCCCGTTTATCATGAGACGGTAGGTGATGTTCTGCATATCCCTGCCGTCCATATCCCTAAGCAGCTTCTCCTTCTGGATATCCTCCTTGAAGACATGGCGGTCATCGGGATGCACGACCTTCTCGCAGTCGGGTATGAGCTGCTCGAAGAAGTTCACGCCCTTGAAGTCTATCTTAAGGGACCTGAACTCGGGATCCAGGGAATAGACCACATACTCATTTGTGACCGCATCCACGTAGTATACGCTGGAGTAATCACAGAGGAGCGCTTCCGCTATCCTTTCAAAAACAACATCATCTTTCATTGGCGCCTCCATCTGAAGGAAGGAACGGGCTCCCATACCGGGGAGTACCGTGGAAAACAGGATGGATACTGTCGCTCAGCCTGATGTCTATCTTTTGCCCGAGCGAGAGCTCCCTCTGCCCATAAAGCGCAGCACCAGCTGCAGCACCTTGAAGTAGAGCCATATGACGGAGAACGCCAGTCCGAAGGATGCATACCATTCGTAGTCCTTGGACATACCGCCCTCCACGCACTGTCTTATAGTGTCGAGATCGGATATCAGGAACAAAGATCCAAGTATCACCATGACCACGCCTACGCCCAGAGACAGTATCGGATCTGCTGCCAGCTCCGACACGAGCCCCCTCGTAGCGGGTATCAGACTGCCGATGAAGGTCATCAGCGATCCTGCGATCAGGGTGATGCACGCTGTCATGAGGAAGGTGCGAAAGCCCCTGTCCGCTCTGATGATGCCCCTGCCGTAGAGAAAGCACATAGTGCATACCAGCAGTATGGTGATCAGGAACGAGAGCACTATCGCCGCGCGGTACTGCCTGCCCAGAGTGGCGCCCAGCCACATGACTATATACCCCACCGCCGCACAGAACATGGTGCCCGTGACGGGAGTGGTCTTTCGTATGGATATGGCCGGCCACGGCGTGATAAGTGCTATGAGCGCCGCAGCAGCCAGCAGGATCAGCTCCACGCTGTTGACATGCAGCTGTTCGTCCAAGGGGTCGCTGCCCGTCACCTTGGCTATGCCGCACAGCAGACAGCCCATGGCGATGGATGTCAAAAACAGCGCCAGCTTCTTGGCTATGCCCGCATAGGTACAGCGGTCGGGCGCGTTGGGCTCAGCCAGTTCTCCCAGCCTGCCTATGACGGGGTCGCGCCTCATAAGGTATCCGCTGTCGGACAATGTCATACCTATCAGCTCCTGTCGCTGACCGCAGCTATGATAGCATTCGCATCATCGTCTATCTTTGCCAGCTCATCCTGTACCGATACGGCAGTCTCGGCTATGGCGCCGTTCGCGGTCTCGGTATCGGCAAGGTTGAAGGAGAGCGAGCTCATAGCCGCCTTCAGCTTCTCGAGTATGGTGACCAGCTGCGGGAGCGCGTTCTCATCGAGACTGGTGCTCTCCGAGCAGAAATCCGTCACCTTGGTGAGTATGTTCTCCATGATAGTTGCTATAGAAGATGCCTGTCTGCTGCTCTCGGTCAGCTTCGTGAACTGCTCCCCGATCTGAGCGATATCCGCTGACAGGGTCGCAGTGGTGGCCCTTACGCTCTCAGCCGACTGGGACATCTTTGCTATCGTGTCCTCATAGGCCTTTATAGCTTCTTCATCCACAGCAGGTGCTGCAGGTGCGGGAGCTGCAGCTGCAGGAGCAGGTGCTGCGGTAGCAGTGCTCTCATGAGCCGCGAAGAATGCTTCCAGCTCAGCCAGGTTCCGGTCTATCTCTTCCTTGGAGGCGGGCTCCTTCTCGGCGTTCTCGAACTTGCGTACAAGAGAACGGGGATTGAGCCTGTCCTCGAACAGCTTGAACTGCTTATCGAGGCCGTTGAGCGCCACCTTGCGGCGAGACCTGGCGTCTATCTCTACTCTGCGGTGTATGTTCTTGATCTCCAGCGCAGACACGTCGTCCTTATCGAAGGCACCGATGCCCATGCCGCAGCCGCCGGCACAGGACATAGCCTCCAGCACGTCGGCGCGTTTATCTCTGTCGGTATCAAGGAACTCCTCGATCTCCCTGTACACCGTGTCGATGCCGTCGCTGTTCACAGCCATAAGGCCTGTATCATTGATGACCAGATTGTACTTCAGGCCGCCGGGAGCGGACCATATGCCGCCCATCTGCCCCTGCATCTGGTCGTCGAAGTCGTAGAGCATGGTCTTCTCGTCGGTATCCCTGAACTCTATCCTCTGGCGGTGGAAGTGCTCTTTCAGTCTCTTGAAGGTCACGTTGTACTCCACATGACCGGACTCGGTGAACTCCAGCTTCATAGCAGGGCATGGGGAGAGCACTGCCACTGCGTAGTTCTTCTTGATGTAGTCTCTGATATATACCGCCTCGCAGGACATGGGACTGGCTATGGGAGCCACATCCTCCATGCAGTCGGGATGGTATATCTCCATATACCTGACTATGGCGGGACAATGCTGGGATATGACATGCTTCATCTTGCCGGAGTCTATCTGCTTGCAGTAGCTCCATGTGCATATATCCGAGCCCAGAGCGCCGTCGTATATGCCGTCCGCTCCGTTCTGCTTGAACCAGCGCAGTACGGCCTGCCACTTCTTGCCGAAGGCGGCTTTGATGGCAGGGTGAGCTACGATGACCATCCTGCGGTCGCCAAGGGCCTTGAAGAAACGCTCTGTATCGTCATTGTAGTCGCGTGCGGCATGTGTACACCGTCTCACGCACTCTCCGCAGGCTATGCACTTGCTGTCATCTATGTCCAGGACCCGCCTGCCGTCATCAAGGGTCTTCACATAGTTCGCCAGCGGCGAAGGGCATGCTTTGACACATTCACGGCAGCCGGCACATCTCTCATAATTGGTCTCTATAAGACTCATGGTGATCACCTCATAAACTGTTTTGCAAAACAAAATACATCACTTTATTATAACATATTTCCAATATTATTTCAAGGGATACGTACAAATATGATATATTTTACAATATCAGCAACGCATTATTGTATAATATGCCCATATTGTTACTGTCAAGAGTGGGGCGTTGTCCCTTTTGCCTTATTTACAGCGTATCTGCTATGTCATTTTGTGCTGATCCCCACTTGCATTTGATGATCATATGTGGTATAATGATAGAGTGTTTGTTGACAGGTATGAGAGACCGCACAGCATCTGAGCTCTCATATCTCTACTTTTGATATACGTTTATGTTATGGAGCATTTATGTTCGTAGATAAGGCAACGATAACCATCAAAGCAGGTGACGGCGGCGACGGCGCCGTATCGTTCCACCGCGAGAAATATGTGGCAGCAGGCGGTCCCGACGGCGGCGACGGCGGCAAAGGCGGCGATATAGTATTCATCGCCGACGACTCCATGTCCACCCTGATAGACTTCCGCTACAAGCGCAAGTTCTGCGCCGAGAAGGGACAGAACGGCAGCGGCGACAACAGGACGGGGAAGAACGCTCCCGACCTGATCATAAAGGTGCCCCGCGGCACCGTAGTGCGTGAGCGCGAGAACGGCCGCATCATAGCCGATGTGTCCGGAGATGAGCCCGTGATCGCTGCAAAGGGCGGCAAGGGCGGCAAGGGCAATGCCCGCTTCGCTACCCCTACCCGTCAGATACCCCGCTTCTCCAAGCCCGGATTCATGGGCGAGGAGTACGAGGTCACACTGGAGCTGAAGCTATTGGCTGACGTAGGTCTGGTAGGCTTCCCCAACGTGGGCAAATCCACACTGATCTCCGTGGTATCTGCCGCCAAGCCCAAGATAGCCAACTATCACTTCACTACCCTGTCCCCCGTGTTGGGCGTGGTACGTGTAGACGAGGGCAGATCCTTCGTCATGGCGGACATACCCGGTCTCATAGAGGGCGCGTCGGACGGCGTAGGCTTGGGACATGAGTTCCTGCGCCACGTGGACCGCTGCCGCCTGATAGTACATGTAGTGGACGTGTCCGGCTGTGAGGGACGCGACCCCAAGGATGACTACGAGATCATCAATAAAGAGTTGGCAGGCTTCTCCGAGGAGTTGTCACAGCGGCCTCAGATAGTATGCGCCAATAAGAGCGATATGGCTACAGAGGAGCAGATCTCGGAG
>JAFYEQ010000072.1 GCA_017544185.1 Oscillospiraceae bacterium | reverse complement strand
GGCGATCCTTTCATTTGGCTGAACATATGCAGATATGCTCACACATTTATGAATTTGCGATTTATTCGCAAATTAGATGATACATCATTTTTGATCGTTTGTCAAGTGCTTTTGCGAAATTTTCGCAAAAAATTTTTTAATATGGCTGTGGATATATGATATGACCTATCAAAGCGCTTTCCGGGGCCTTTTACTGTGCAGACTGATCATTGACTATCGCATAAAAAAGTGGTATAATGAAAGACGATACTTATGACGAAAAAGAAAAGGAAGATGAGATATGGATAAAAAGTTTACGGATCCATCGTGTGCCAAGGCTGCGGTAGCTGCCATAGCTGTAATGGCTGTGGGTTGTTCATCCGGTGCGCCTGCTCAGGAGAGCGTGACGACTGCCGGTACCACAGCGTCCACCACAGTATCCGAGACTGCTGCTATAGAGGACGTCACGACTGAAGCTATCGAGACTACGACAGCGGAGGAGACGACGACCGAAGAGACCAAGACGGTCGAGGAGACTGCGGCCGAGGATGGAGCCGTGAATGCTGTCCTCGACCCATATGCTATTGCATGGGACACGGACTTTTCCGTGCTCACGACTGTAGCCACCTTCAGGGTAGACACAGAGAATATGACCGCCGACTTTGACGGCGACGGCAAGGATGAGACCATAGAGTTCCGTCCCGATGAGAGCGATGGAGCGAAGGTGATGACGGACTATGAGAATTCCGGTGTGCTCCCGCTCAAGCCCTATCTTCTCGGAGATGAGGAGAAGGAGATAGAGATAGTTCCCGTGATGTCGGATAGCGGATGGTATTCATTGTTCGATGAGTACAGCATCTCAACGCCCTCCGGGTATATGTATGTATGCGATATCGACGTGAACGATGGTCATCTGGATATAGCATATGTGCCCTTTACGTATACCGATGACTACTGCACTACGTTCATGTACTACAAGGACGGAAAGCTGTGGTATGAGGGCTCTGTTGAGTATGATACTCCCGATACCGCTAAGGAGCGCTGGGAGCAGCTGGGCGTAGGGGATATGAACATAATATGGGGAAGACCTCTTATAGTCGACGGCAGCGGCGTCGTGACCGGGGCGATACGCGGGAGCTTCCAGACTTGGTTCGGGTATACCCAGTATGCCATAGATCCCGATACGGACAGACTGCGCGAGCTCGGTAATACCGGCATATGGCCCTATTCCTATGCCGACCGCGATGACTATGATGCGGTATGGGATAGAGTGAAGCGCAACTGGTACAAGGATGAGGCGCCGGAGGACTGCTTGCTCCTCAAGGAGATCACCGTGCATGAAGAGCCCAGTGAAGGATCGCCCGCTCATACCATGGCGCCCGGAGCTGCTATACCCACAGGAGAGATCCACACTTCCGACGGGCGCTTTGCGGAAGATATGATGTGGTCCGATGACTGGGAGAAGGCATATGAGCGCGTGTGGATATATGTCACCGCAAAGGACGGCACATCGGGCTGGTATCATGCATACCCCTATGAGAGCGCTACGGATATATTCAGCGCACTGACGATGTACGATTGATGATGCCGTACCCGGTGGCGAAGAGTTTACAGTCTGGTGAAGATATCTGAGGAAACGATGGATATACGCTGAACGGTCCGAAGCGGTGGGGCAAGCCCCCACCCTACGACATCGTTTTGTGATGATATGACATGAGATCAGTTTATTCATCATTTCCCTAACAACGGAGGTCGATGGTGCTGATATGAGCGTACAGGGACGTACTAAAACAGATATAGGCGTCAAGGAGCCGAAGCAGTACAATGTGATAATGCTCAATGACGATTTTACCACCATGGATTTCGTGGTGCAGGTACTCATAGATATATTCCACAAGGATCCTCTCACAGCGGAGGCGCTCATGCTCGATGTCCACCGCAAGGGGAGGGCGGTCGTTGGGTGCTACACCTACGATATCGCCTGCACCAAGATAAAGACGGCTATGGACAGGGCGCGGGCAGAGGGGTTCCCGTTCCGTATGACAGTGGAGGAGGCATAAGATGGCAGACCTGTCAAATGAGCTCAACAACATAGTGAATGCTGCGATAGAGTATGCCGATGAGCATCACTATGAATATGTCACTCCCGAGCTGGTGCTGATGTTCATATGCGACGATCTCCAGTTCTCCACGGCCTTCTACTGTACGGGCGGCGATGTGAACAAGCTGAAGGCAGACCTTAGGGACTTTATCAGGTATAATCTGGAAAAGGGCGACGATACCGAGTTCTCCGTTGGTATGCAGATCGTGCTGGACTATGCGGCCAGATCTGCGGAGAACAGCGCCAGCGAAGAGGTATGCATACGGCATCTGATCCACGGTATGTGGAGACTGGACGACCTGTATGCGGTATACTTCATGGAGAAGCAGGGGATAAGCGAGGCAGAGCTGCTGAGCAATATGTCCCAGATAGAAGATTGTTGGAAACGGTTACCCG
>JAFYEQ010000071.1 GCA_017544185.1 Oscillospiraceae bacterium | reverse complement strand
TCATCTCCTCCGACAGGAGCCTGAGCCTCAGTGCAGACTTGGGATCCAGGTCGTTGTATCTGCCGACCTTCTCAGCCACGGCGGGTATGTTGCGGTTGTCGTTCTCGCCCTTCTGGAGAACATATACGTCTGTCTTCATTGTATTACCTCCTGAGCCCGCATCATCTGCGGATGAGCGCGAGCATAGTTATATCATCGAACTGATCGGCATCGCCCACGAACACGTCGAGAGCCTCGCGCATATCGCGCAGCAGCGTCTCCGGATCTGACTTTGGATCTTTATTGAGTGTCTCGAGCATCCTGTCGGTACCGAACATCTCATTGTCCTTGTCCGTAGCCTCAGCCACGCCGTCGGTGTACAGGAAGAGCGAGCAGCCCTGTTCCACGTTGAAGGAGTACTCCTTGTATCTTATATCGGGAAGTCCGCCCACCACGAAGCCATGCTTGTCCTTCATGAGCTCGAACCTGCCCTCGGGCGTGGATCTCATGGGATACTCATGCCCTGCATTGGCAGCCGTGACATTGCCCGTGGATATCTCGTATATGCCGAGCCATATAGTTATGAACATCTCTTCATCGTTGTTCTTGCATATGGCCTCATTCACCTGCTCAAGGGTCCTCGCGGGAGAAGAGCCCGTCATGACGAAATTCTTCACCATGATCTTGGCCATCATCATGAACAGAGCAGCGGGCACGCCCTTGCCGGATACATCGGCCATCACTATGGCCAGATGATCATCATCCACAAGGAAGAAGTCGTAGAAGTCGCCGCCTACCTCCTTGGCAGGGGTCATGGTGGCGTATACGTCGAAGGTATCGGACATCTCGGGGAACGCAGGGAAGATATTCGGCAGCATATCCGCCTGTATCTTGCGTGCCAGCTCCAGCTCGGTTCCCAGACGCTCCTTCTCCTTGGTGATGTTGGTGATCTCCTCTATATGCTGCAGGTTCTTTCGGGTCATCTCCTCGAAGGACTCTGCCAGCACCTCTATCTCATCGCCGGTGCGGTAGAGGTCTGTCACCTCAAAGGCTTCCGACGTACCTGCCAGCTCCACTATCTTCTTGGACATGGAGTTGACGGGCTTGACTATGCGGGTCGCCATGATGAGCGCACCGATGTAGGACAGTACCAGTGCCAGTACGATCATGAACCCCATCTGTCTTGTGAGGGACGTTACCCTTGCGCGGAACTCGGACGTAGCCTTGGATGAGATCTGGTCCAGCTCCGAGAGCATCTGTCTCTCTGGCGTCTTGGTGAGCTCCTCGTCTACTACCGATACAGCCACCCAGTCCACCACTGTGAGAGCCGAGGTCGCTACCCAGTACTTCTGACCGTCCACCTCGATCTGCTGTACTGCAGCAGATCCCGACGGAGCGTTCTTTACAAGATCCGCCAGCTCTGAAGTGCCCGGCGTATCATTGGGACTTCCCGGCACGTAGGGAGCGAACGCGCCTTGGGTCTGCGGAGAGAAGAGCACTCTCCCGTCCTTGTCGAATATGCATATGAAGCCGCCCGACTGGACGGAAGCATTGATGTAGTCCACCATGCTCTCAAGGAATATGTCCGCGCCCACGACAGCCACCATCTCGCCGTGGCAGTATACAGGAGCGGAACATGTCAGCGACGGTGTCCCGGTATACGCATCGTAGGTCACGCCCGTGAAGCATACATCCCCTGCTTTTGCAGCGCTCTGGAACCAATCCCTTTCGGTGGCATCGAATATCCTGACAGGCCTGCCTTTGTCGTCTATGTAGGTGCCCGACCTGTCGTTGGCAAAGAGTATGTGACCGTCGACAGTGGCTATGTAACAGCTGTCGAGTCTCTCTGATGCGGTATACATCGAGAGGAGCATATCCGACATATTGGTGATCACATCAAGGTCTGCAGAGCGGCTGTCCGCACCTGCCTTATGCATGTACTGGACAGAAGGGATACCGTCGTTGTCCGCAATGGAATAGCTCACATCCTGACGTGACAGGGCCTCCCTGTGCTCGAAGAGCGTAGTCGCAAAGCTCTGCAGGAGGGATACGTCGCCGCGCACGTCGTCGAACATATCATTGGCGATATACGCCTGCAGTGCAGTAGTCTTCGACAGAGACGCATTGACAGCGGCATCCACGGCCTGGCTCGATATCTCTGATATGGATGTCTGCTGCTCGGCTCCCGACTCGGTGACCGTCTCTGAGAGTATCCTCTGCTGCCGTGCGGCGGATACGCCGAATATGATAGTGATAACGAGAGTGGCTATCAGCACGAGATTGAGTATCTTCTGCTGGAGCCCTCCCAGTACCAGTCCGTATTTCTGGATCATATGATACCTCGGGTCAGAAGTTAGGGCATCCCCTTTATGATGGTCAGTATGTTATGACCGTCCTTGTACTCGTATATCACGTCGTCCATGCTCTTCTTGACCATGAATATGCCCAGCCCGCCTATGTCGCGCTCTTCAGCGGACAGAGTGATATCGGGATCCGCCTTGGCAAGGGGATCGTAGGGTACACCGTGGTCTATGAAGGTGATGTCCACCTGATGCGGATCTTCTCTGGTCTCGACCCTTACGGTAGCAGGGCCGACGTCGGGATCGTAGGCATAGCTGGCAATGTTGATGAATATCTCCTCCACGGCCAGATCTACCTGCATCTGTATCTTCAGCGGACAGTCCACGCCCTCGAGCTCAGTATCGACGAACTCCAGCACCTGCGGAAGGTTCTCCTTCAGCGCATCTATGATAAGCTCTTTCATAAGCGGTCCTTTCCTGCCGCGCACACCGACGCACGCGGCATAGGTCATCCGTCTATCATTCGATGGTAAGTATATCGGAGAAGCCTGTCACCTCAAATATCTCCATGATATCGGGATCCACGCCGATGAGCTTCATAGAGCCCTTCTTGCTCATGGTCTTCTGAGCGGAGAGGAGCACGCGGAGACCTGCGGAAGAGATATACTCCACAGCACTGAAGTCGATGATGAGCTCTGTGATCTCATCAAGAGATGCCTTGAGCTCGCTCTCGAGCTCGGGAGCGGTAGTGGTGTCTATCCTGCCCTCTACAGCAACTGTGAGCTTGGTACCTTTGAGATCCTTCTTGATAGTCATAAGATCATATCCTTTCTTTGTTATCCTTTGCGGATGTTCATATCATACACCATTTCGCTGCGGTAACGTTGAACAGCTCTGTGAAGCCGGTCATCTCGAACTGTTCGTACACAAAGGGCGACGCTCCGCTGACCGTTAAGCGTTCGCCTGCGGCCTTGCGGACACGCATCAGCGCACGCAGCCCTCCGCTCGATATGTATTCGAGCGCGGATGCATCGAACAGCGGCTCCTTACCGTCGAAGGAACGGATCGCATTTGTTATCATGGCCTCCGTGATATCCGCATTGGTGGAGTCTATGCGCCCCGCCAGCTCGATCACCACTTTGTCGCCGCTTACGAATGAGTCCATTCTTTCCCTCCGTTCTTGCGGTATCACCGCAGCCATATGTATTATACCACATATGTCGGGAAAATGCAATGGTCTTGGATCAAAAAAATTATCGCTGCTATGACGTTATGCATATCTGTGATATGCATAAATAGGGCCCATTCGTTCATTTT
>JAFYEQ010000070.1 GCA_017544185.1 Oscillospiraceae bacterium | reverse complement strand
ATTTTCAGTATGCCAATGAGACAGCCAGAAGGATATTCCCCGAGCTCGGAGGCGACGACCCCCTCAAAGTCACCGAGTTCATCTCGTCGGATCTTGCCGACGGTACGAAGGAAAGAGACGACAGGCGGTACGTCGTACGTACCGACAAGGGGACAGACAGCTCCGATGACAGTATGAAGGGCTACCTCGTCACGATATACGATATCACTGAGCATGACAGGCGTATCCGTGCCGAGGAGGAGATCAAGATAGCCGTTGAGCGGGAAAAGACCGCGGCGGAGATGTCCCTTGCGGCGAAGATACAGATGTCATCCATGCCCCATGACTTTCCACCCTTCCCGGACCGTACCGAGTTCGATATATACGCATCTATGGAGCCTGCCAAGGAGGTGGGCGGTGACTTCTACGACTTCTTCCTGATCGACGACGATCATCTGTGCCTTGTCATAGCCGACGTATCGGGCAAGGGCGTGCCCGCTTCGCTGTATATGATGGTCACCAAGGTGATACTCCAGAGCTGCGCAAGACTGGGACGATCTCCGGCGGATATACTCGACAAGACCAACGCAGCCATATGCTCCAAGAACGAGATGGAGATGTTCATCACCGTCTGGCTGGGGATACTGGAGATCTCCACGGGCAAGGTCATCGCCGCCAACGCAGGCCACGAGTACCCTATGATATCCGACGGCGGAGCCTTCCGCCTGTTCAAGGATAAGCATGGGCTCGTCATAGGCGGTATGGATGGGGTCAGGTATACGGAGTATGAGTTCACCATGGAGCACGGCAGCAAGCTGTTCGTGTATACCGACGGCATCCCCGAGGCCACCGACGCATCGAACGGCATGTTCGGCACGGACAGGCTCATCACCGCGCTCAACAGCGATCTGTCCGCTCATCCCGAGCAGATCCTGAACAATGTGCGCTCGGCTGTGGCGGGCTTCGTAAAGGACGCCGAGCAGTTCGATGATATGACCATGCTCTGTATCGAGTATAAGTGATGGAGATAACATATCAAGCGCCGGACATCCGTCCGGCGCTCTTCATGTTGATGCAAAGTCTTCGGTCAGGGGACGATCCCAGTATATCTCACCGTCTATCTCCGATGCGAGGATATCTGCCTCCTCACGCATGGTCTCAAGTATGAGCTGCTCACGCTTGCGTGAGCGTCTGCCCTTGCCTGAGAATAAGGTCCTGGAGATGGCACAGTCACAGGTGATGCGGTAGTCCTCCTCGTCTTCGTGGGGGAAGAAGGTCACCAGCAGCTCATAGGATATCACGCCCTCGTCGTATACCGACGTGACGGATACCGCTGCCGCGCGTCGCTGTACCTCGTTGGCCATACAGCTCCCCTCGAAGTACTGTTTATATATGTCCGTTACAGTCATCCGCCGGCTCCCTTCACATTGGCCACCAGCTTCTCTCTATCCTCCAGGAGGAACTTGCAGGCGATGAACACTGCCGCAAAAAACAGCACGGGACGCCAGTCGGCGCTGTTTTTCTTAGCGCTGACGTATATCTCGCTGGGGATGTCGTTCTTGCCTACAGCGTACAGCTCCGCTGCCACACCGCTCTCTATGAGTATCTTGGTAGGCTGAGCAGCGACTATGCCCTTGAGCACCACATCCGACAGGAAAGCAGTACAAGCCGCAGCTGCTGCGGTGACGCCCACCATCTCCAGCACGCGCCTGAGGGTCTGCTCATCCGCAAGATAGCTGTTGTTGAAGAAATTCTTAAGATGATCTGTGTATCCGTTAGCCATATCTATACATCCTTTATGTTATAGGGGAACAGTCGTCTTGTGACTGGTCGTGACTATTTTGTCACATCCAGCTCGTAGTAGT
>JAFYEQ010000069.1 GCA_017544185.1 Oscillospiraceae bacterium | reverse complement strand
TGCTCCTCCACCGTGCCGCCCACATTGCCCGCACAGTAGTTCAAGAAGCAGAAGTCCCCCGCCTTCACTATCCCGGAATGTGCCCACTCCTCGTTCACGTCTTTCCTTACGATATCGCCCATAGTATCACGCTCCTGTTGTCATCGACCATATCAGGTCGTTTACCTGTATAGCATTTTGCTTCACATTATTCTTCGTCAGCCCTGCGCAGGATATCCTCTATGAAAGCGCGGTACTGATCTCGCAGCGGCAGCTCAAGATCTGTATACAGCTCTCTTCGTTCATACTCCACCGGGATATCCTTATGAGGATCATATCCTGTCTTTATCACTTTCTTTGGGTATATACCTATACCTCGTTTCTGCCATGATGGGAGATCGTTGTAGTTGATCCCTCTCTCAAAGAGCAGCTCGTTCTTATATGATATGCTCTTTCCCGACAGGGCCGCCGTCGCCTCTGCCACGCTCATGCCTTCCTTGCGAAGGAGCCAATAACAATGGGCGTTGAGAGAGTTTCGGTGTGAATCCTCCATACGCCACGAGAAGTAGTCCGTGACGCGCTTCATGTTCGGCAAAGGTACCACACGACAGTCAAATGTAGCTCTCTGTCCCAGAGCAAGCGAGAATACAGCACTGGCTTCTCCGGCCAAAGTGGTGTTTATCTTGCGCACCTTACGTCCAAAGCTGTTATCATCGGGATGGAACAGCAATGATATCTCGTCGCTCTCAGTATAGCCGTATATGATCCTGGATCCGCATCCGAAAAGCTCCTTGACAGTATCTGTCATAAGGTCGCGGAACCTGACATCGAAGGGGGCCTCAAAGCTGCATATCTCCTTGGTAAGTCTGGTAAACGAGCGCCCGTCCAGTCTTGCGACTATATACATATCGGGAAGGATACACTGATCTATAGATCTTTCATATACCCGCATCATAGCGTCAAGATCGTCAAACTTCATATCATCGCTCCCATTCCATCACTTCAAAACCATCATCTGTCATCTTCACATAATAGAGCTCATCAAATCCCTCATCATAGCTGGGGATCACCAGCTTCTTATGGGTCGCTGCTATCCCTTTCTCGGATATCCTTGCTTTGCCCTCTCTGCGTGAATTCCTTGCGATACACTCAGCTATAGGCGATGAGAAGTAATATCCGATGATACGATATCCTGCTGCTCTTGCGAGGATGATATATCGGCTCCTGTCATCCGGACAGGGATCTGTATTATCTACTACGAACGACAGTCCCTCATCCAGACACTGACGCAATGATATCTCCTCTTTATTGCGCGTGTGGAGCTCATCAAGGTTTATATGGACATACCTTGAGAACCGCTCATGATAGAACGTAGTCTTACCGCTCGCCTGTATGCCTACAAAGATCAAAGCATATCTCATGCTCTTGTCATCCCCATTCACAGCATCTTGACCATCATATATTCATTCACATATCTGCCGTCCTTCATGCGTATAGCATCGGGCTTTACACCTGTTATACGAAAGCCCATCTTCTCATACAGCGCCCGCGCTCTTGTATTGCCCTCGATGTAGTCCAGTTCGATCTGACGCACGCCCCGTTCTCTTGCGGTGCGGATCATCTCCCCGAACATGAGCGTACCTATCCCGAGTCCCCAGTAGCTCTCGAGTATGGCTATGGCGACAGAAGCTCTGTGGCCTGTCTTGATGCTGCTGTTGAAGGATATCAGGCAATTGCCTGCGATACGGCCGTCGATATTGATACAGATCATCATCCTGTCGGGATCATCATATGCCCCACGCAGAAAGGCCTCCTCACGGTCGATGGTAAAGTCCTCCCACTCCTCGGGATACATGAGCAGGAACTCGGTCTCGCCGCTGGCCTGTATGATGAACGACAGCATATCCGCCGCATCGTCCGCGCAGGGGCTGGCGAGCACCGCGCTGCGTCCGTCTTTGAGCGTCACTGTCTTTTCCGGGTATACCATGATCTCACCCTTTCTTCTCGGCTTCGGTCTTTACCATATCGTCCACGATGGAGACTGGCTTGATGGTCATCTCTGCCCATGCAGGTATGAAGCCGCTCTTGACGGCATTGCGCACAGAGCGTATATTCGACCATGCGGAGCAGTAGAAGGGCACCTTGCCCCGCTCCATGATCTGACGCGCCAGCTCCGATGTGAGGGCCGTGGCGATGCCCTGCCGCCTGTACTCGGGCAGCACGTCGATGCCGATCTGCCACATATCATCGCAGTCTGCGGAGCATCCTGCCAGTCCTATGAGCTTTCCCTTGTCGTAGGCGCCTATACCCAGTACATCCAGATGGCTGCGCTCCTTGCACAGAGCATTTCCCCACTGTGGCAGATACAGCTCCCCGAAGTCACCGGGCTCCAGTATCCTCGTCTCATAGGCGCATGAGAAGGCGGGCATCCTGCCAGTATCAAGAAGATAATACTCCGCCATGAAGCATACCTTCTGCCCTCTCTGCGCCAGACGGGCATCCAGCCAGTTCATATCGGGCGTCTCGAAGCAGTGGTAGAACTCATACCTGCCTATATACTCTGTCACGATGTCCGATACCTCATCCGTCACCGCTGCCACTATGTTGTTCCCGTAGGACACCATATTGCAGGTGATGGGCTGCGAGATGTACTTTCGGACGTTCTTTCCTGGGCGATAGGGTACGATCACGTTCTCGCCTCTCATAAAGTCTTCCGCTTTACATCCTATATCCTCTGCGGACTGCTCCATAGCTATCCGCAGCATATCCTTGTTGTTCATATATATCTCTCTTTCAGCCATAGTGCCACGCTGTCCTCGTCGTTGGAGCCTATGATACCGTCGGCTGCAGCCTTCAGATCCTCATGAGCATTGCTCACGGCGTATCCTTCGTCGGCCATCTCGAACAGATCGATATCGTTCCTTCCGTCGCCGAAGGCCACTACCCGGTCACATCCCAGTATAGCCTTCAGCCGACGCGCGGCGTTCGCTTT
>JAFYEQ010000068.1 GCA_017544185.1 Oscillospiraceae bacterium | reverse complement strand
TGGTATACTCCAAGGAAGAGCCGCTAAAGCCCCTGTCTCAGCCCTCAGATACGGCAAAGCCCGTGCCCGGGTCCGTATCCTTCGTACCGGGAGCTGCGGGACTGATCATCGCGGGCGAGGTAATACGCACTGTGAGCGGGCAGGTCAAATGATCTAATGTGATCCTAATCTTATTATGATCTTATTTTAATTGACCCGAGCCCTGTCATATGGTATACTATGACCATGGAGATGATGGGGGCATATCGCTCCCGCTCCTGAAGATCACTCATCATCTAAGAAAGGAACGTCTATGAAAACTGTTTACAAGATCACCACGATCCTTTGCATCTTCATCGCTGCCGTATCCATCATCCTCGGCATCAAGCTGCTCATGGGCAGCTCCTTCGGCTTCACCTGGTATATGGTACGCATGGTGCGCATGAAGGGCTTTATGGGCGTTATCGGCGGGCTCATAGGTATCATATTCAGCGTGTGCGGCTTCGGCATCATGGGCTGGGCAGGCATCAAGAACGATGTGCTCTCCCGTCGTGTAGGGCTCATTGCAGGCATAGTTATGACCGCTGTGTCCGTACTCTCGATCATCGGCGCTCTGATCGGTCATTCCGCTTCCGGCGGCGACCTGATCATGCTGGCTATCCCCGCACTGTACACCATCTCCCTTGTGATGACCGCTTAAGGAGCATACGATGACGAAGACCAGATACAGATCCGATCCTGTCACGCTGCTGATAGGCAGCATATTCACCTTCATCGGCGTGATCACCGCCATAATATTCGTGGTCATGTTCACCTCATGGCTGCAGTTCAAGAAGACTGCGGTGGAGATACCTGCCACGATCACCAAGATCGAGACCCACCGCTACCGCAGCAGCAAGAAGACCCGCGTAGAGAAAATAGTATACATCGACTACGACTACGAAGGCGAGAACTACGACACCACTTTGGGGTACTACAGCTTTGGGATGCGCGAGGGCGGCTCAGTAGCTATACTGGTAGATCCCACTCATCCGTCACGGATCAAGGCCGGCTCTGTGATACCCAACATCATCCTCGCCCCCTTCGCTTTGATATTCGGCGGCATAGGTCTCGGCTTTCTGATAAGCGATGCGAAGAGGCGTGCCAAGGTCAACAGGCTGATCGACATGGACAGGTACGTCTACTGCTCCAAATGGGAGGAGACACGCGGCAGCACCCGCGTGAACAACGTTCGCTACCACTGTATCAAGGCATACTACAACAACGGCTTCAAGGATCTGGAATTTACGAGCCGTGACTTTCATCCCAACAAATGTCCCGCCCGTCCCGGCGATGTGATCCGCGTGTTCGTCGACGTCGATGAAGATCCCACGGTATACTACGTGGACATATGATGTGAGGATGATGGATAATGATAAGACATATACCGGCAGTCCTGTTTGAGCTGATCATGATATGCGGGGCTGCCGCATTTGCGTATACGGCGCTGGCCTCTCACCCGAACCTGGGGAACATCACGGGCTGCGGGCTGTGCATCGGGGCTGTGATAGTATGTATACTGCGCCGACCCATAGGACAGTTCATCCTCCGTCTTCGGGAGAACGCAGGCGGACGAGTGCTGATCGCGGCGGTATGCATACTTACGGCGGCGGCGGTGATCGTGTCCGCCGTGATACTCGTGCTCATCGCCAAACACGCGGATATGCCGCCCGACAGACCTACCACCGTGATAGTCCTCGGATGCGGCATGAAGAACGGCGGGCCGTCACAGATGATGTATCAGCGCTGCAATGCCGCATACAAGTACATGACGGAGGAGCCGTCGGTGATATGCATAGTGTCGGGCGGTCAGGGTGACGACGAGCCCATATCCGAGGCCGAGATGATGGCGGGCATCCTCATAGACAAGGGCATCGACCCGTCACGCATAATACCGGAGGACAAGTCGGTGTCCACCTATACCAACCTGAAGAACTCCCTTGCCATAATGGACCGTCTGGGGCTGCCCCATGAGGCGGTGATCATCACGTCGGAGTATCATCAGCTCCGCACATCCATGCTGGCAAAGCGCGTGGGCATACAGACATGGTCCATATCCTCCCGCACCACGACGCTGTATCTCCCGCCATGTCTGATAAGGGAGATATACGGGGTCATATACACCTTCTTCGGGGGGAACTGATAATGATAGGTGCCGGTCATGATCACTGAGACAGAAGCAAGAGCGATACTGGAAAAAGAGCATCCTGACGCTGAGCTAAAAGTCGGCGATATCGTTCCCGAGCACAATGCCTATGTATATAGCATCACCCGAAGGAAGGGCGATGATCCGGATGCTCGCCTGCATAACGCTACGTTATACTTAGTCGATATCGATACCGGAGAAATAAGTGAGATGAACGTCCGGGAGCTGTACGACGATGCGGATCGGGATATCCCCTTAGGCATATACTTCAGCGGTACGGGTAATTCGAGATACGCGCTGGAAGTATTCATGAAAAAATACCATAACGGGGCCCCTGTCCGCTCGATCGAGGACAAGGAAGTCATAAAGGATATAGCCGTCCATAGGGAGATCATATTCAGCTATCCGGTACAGTACAGCGATGTGCCCAAGATAGTGCGGGACTTTATCGACAGCTGTCCGTCTGTCTGGAATGACAAAAGGGTGACCGTGATCGCCACCATGGGACTGTTCAGCGGGGACGGTGCGGGAGCGCTGGGGCGTTTGCTGGAAAGGCATGGCGCGAAGATCGTAGGAGGGCTGCACCTTCGTATGCCCGACAGCATCGCCGATGAGAAGGTGCTCAAGCGCTCACATGAGGACAATGTCCGTCTGGTGAAGGCTGCGGAGGACAAGATAGCCCTTGCGGTGGATGGCATAAAGAAGGGAAAATACCCCCGTGAAGGGCTGGGTATGCTCCCCCGCATGGCGGGCTTCTTTGGTCAGAGGGCATGGTTCGGCCATAAGACCAGATCCTACAGCGACGGACCGAAGATCGATCCGGATATATGCGTCGGCTGCGGGAAATGCGCCAAGATGTGCCCCACGGGGAACATCACCATGAAGGACGGCAAGGCCCACAGTGCGGCCGTATGCACGCTGTGCTACAGGTGCGTGAACATTTGCCCAAAGCAGGCCATCACTCTGCTGGGGAAGCAGGTGGTACAGCAGACCACTATCGAGCGGTATCTGTGAGGTGGATGAGAATAAAAACGGCGGCATGATGCCGCCGTTTGTGCGTATATAAGAAAAGCCTATCATGCTCACTTGATGAGCTTCTTGACTATGTCGGCTGCCTTTTTGACGTTTTCAACTTGCGCCTTATTCTTCAAGACTATTGCTGCTATGGTCACGCCGAGATCAATGACCATCCTCATATTATCCTTATCCTTGGCCCATTCGAGCGCCATCTTCAGTGCGGCATCGATCTTAGCAGTATCTTTCTTGCGAGTGGCTGCTTTTTGGGGGGTGACCATCTTGCTGTCTGCATCAACTTCAAAACCCTGAGATCTGACATATTCGACGGTCTGCTCTCCGTAAAGGACGATGATAACGTCTTTGATATTATTTGAAGAATAACGGTCTATACTCTCCAATGCGATCTTGAGGGCCAGTCCCTTATCAAAGCCGTTGTTGCCCGATGCCAGGAGCGGGAACGCTATGGAGCTGCATCCCATCACATCGGCCATATTCAGCGCGGAAAGATATGCAGAACTCAAAAGCCCGTACTCATCGTGTCCGCCGCCTTCCCAACGCGGAACGACAGCATGGATGATATAGTCGGCATCCAGACCGAACGCCGGCGTAGCCACAGCAGACCCCACATCACAGTGACCGTGCTTATCACACGCTGCCGTGAGATCCTTTCTCCCTGCCGCCTGAAAGATCGCGGTCGATGTGCCCGATCCTTCTTTCAGCTGCTCATTGGCAGGAAGAACGATCGCGTCGGCTGATACGTTCACGATATTCGCGCTTATAAATCTTCGATCCATTAAAGCACCTTCTCTCATTGATATCTCATCGTATGATGATACTTTTGGGATAGGGACATCCCTTAATATTATACCACGATCGAAGATGATCTGCAATACCTAAAATGGATACACTGCAAACCAAATCTGAAAATATCCTCAGATCCACAGGGGCATAAAAACGGCGGCATGATGCCGCCGTTTGTGCGTATCAAAGACTGATGCGTCTTAGTCGTTGGGATCTTCCTGATAAGGTGTCTCTGCGTCGCTTGATGGGGATATGCTGTTATCCATCACGTCATCGGTAACAAACTTTATGATCTCGATCTCGGGTGCTGTATATACCATATCGTTCTACCTCCTTATTGATCCTTCTTGAAGTAATCTGCATACTGATAGAGTGCGGCAACTACGTTCATCAGATCATCGGGCTGAGGTCTTCCATTACTATTCCAGTAGAAGGTGTTGCGCACATAGGTAACGGGATATACCTCAATAGAATAGTAGTCGTTGAGGATCACGGAATACTTCTTCGTGAGGTTTTCCACGGAGATATTGGGTATGGAAACATAGGAGAAACCATTGTCGGAAGGTCTCACGTCAACAGGCTCGCCATCAACTTTCGCAGTCGCAGTTCCTGTGCTCTTGAAATAGAGTCTAAGCTCGGTATCCGAATCAAGTACCAGAGTAAGGCCGAGACCTGTAATGTCGCTTGTTACACCTCTCTTGGACATCTTGTAGGCGTCGAACGCGTAATATTTCGAGCCGAGCGTGTAGCTGATGTCGTTGATGTCATCGGGCAGTACGGTATCACTATTATACCACTTAGCAGCATAGGCTGCATAGGTGTAGGCTGCCAATGTATCGGGATCATCCTCATATTCTTCCAGTACAGCGTGGCAATAGTCAAGTATGCTGGTGGTGCATGTGCCGTCGGTATAAGGAGTTTCCTCGGGATCATTCAGCGGGACTATATCATCGCCCCTTTTGAGCTGTATGCTGACAGGTTCTGCGGAATCAACGGCTCTGATGTCGTGGGAAATGGTGTACATTCCGTCTGTTGCCTCTGCAGGAAGGTCATATTCGGTGGAAGTTCCCTTCATGGTGACAACTGCCTTGTACTCGGCAGGGGATGCTCCTTCGGGAAGGATAAATGAGGTGTTGAGGGTGAATTTGCCGTTGAGGGTAACGCTGGCACCTTCGAGAGTGCAGGGAGACTGAGCCACATTCAACTCACAGCTTACAGATATGTTACTGTCCACATTAGCGGTGCATGTAACAGTAGCCGTACCCGCCGAAAGGCCCTTTGCATAGACGGTCAGGGTGTCGGTGGCAGCTGCACCTACCTCTGTGTTGCAGTCTGCATCTGTATACAGCTTTACAGCCTCCGCATCTGTTCCGCCGACGCTCCAGATCACTGTCTGATCATCAAGGCTATCGGGAACAATAGAGGCGGTAAGCTTCTTCGCCTCTCCAACTTTGAGCTCAGCTGTGTCAGGGGTAAGGGTCATGCCGAGCTGTTGTACATAAAACTTCGTAACGGTATTTTTTATATTTTGATTAATAGTTGTGTAGCAACGCCAATCATAACCATATTGACCATTATTAAAGACGCCGAGATATCGACCGCGGGCAATATTATATAAATAATTTCCTTCTATTGTAAATTCACGATAGTTGTCAACGTCTGTGCCAACTCTGACACCATCATTGCCGTCTTCGCAGTATAGATAATAACCGCTGGTATCACGGTCATATTCTTCAAATCTATAATAACCGTGCTCATCCACTATTACGCGCCATGTCAGATCGTCAAGGGTCTCAGCAGATGCTTCGTCAAGATCTACCGAAACAGCATATTTCGAGTCGTTGCGCATCGCCATCCCCGAAGTTGCATCATAGATCACCACGATGTCTTCGGACTTCAGAGCAGAAGGATCTTTTTCTACCCAACTGCCTCCCGATCTGCTGCTTCCCGAAACGGTGAACGGATCACTCACAGCCATGCCCTCATATTTTGAATTGTTATCCTTTGCGGTAACAAAAGCATAGTATGTGCCCGACGCGGTGGGGAAGGTATCGGAAGCACTTTCGAGATCTTCGCCATATTTGATCTCAAATCCGGACAAATTGGATATCAGCGTTTCATCAAGCAAGAGGTGATCTACCTTATTTTCATAATCCAGAATTACCGATGCATCGGAAATATCGGCCTTTATGAGGGCGGGGCCAGTCCCATCGGTGTCCCATGTGATCGTAATGGAATCGATATATAGAGCTTTTTTTTCCGACTTTATGCCGATATATTCATAGTCGCCCTCTATAGTGAATTCTGTATCGGTGTCATAATACATCCATGCGAGGGGATCGCCACTTTCTGAGCTATCATACAGATCAGCAGCAGAAGAATATGCAGTATTTTTTCCATAGATCTGCAGTATCCTGCCCGATGCTGTATTGCTATTCCACTTGACCTTGATCTTCTTTGCCTTTCCTCCGGAAGTAGTGGTGACTATGCCAGAATTACTTGAACCTCTTAGCTGTATAGCTTCGTAGTCTTTCGCAGAATTTCCCTTATAGACCGCACCTGATGGCTTTTGTACCGAATTCCAGTCTTTATATCCGGTATTTGTTGCGCTGGTATCATTCACAGTCAGTTCATCTGTCACTTCTTCTGCATACGCCGTTGTGCTCATGCCTACCACGCATGAGATCATTATGCACAACGGCATGAATACTTTCAGCAATTTGTGCTTTGTCATTTTCATTCTTCCTTTCCTATTATTTCCCGCACAGGGCGGGAGATGCAAAAACGCCCGCAGCCGCAGTCATACTGCGGTCACGAGCGTGATAGCCGTTATCATAGGGGCATGACGAAAGGACACAGTCATCCGCTGTGCTGTGCTTGCTGTTAGGATCGTATCATGCACGGACATATCGTCAAACCCTTTCTGTGAAATTTCAATGAAGCTTATGCCAATAAATAGTATATCACAAAAGAAAGTGCTTGTAAAGGGGTCTGTGAAAAAAATATAGACAGATCTGAATATACTTGGGAACACAAAAACGGCGGCATGATGCCGCCGCTTCTGCATATTTTTAAGGAAGGGAGATGTCTGTCATCATGCATCGGGGTATGCTCCGGAGCTAGCTCCTGAGCGCTCTTATGGCGTTGAGCACGCATATCACGAGCACGCCTACGTCGGCGAATATGGCCAGCCACATATCGGCATAACCCATGGCGCCCAGTATGAGGCACAGCAGCTTCACGCCGATTGCGAACACGATATTGGTATGCACTATCCCCATGCATTTGCGGGATATGCGCACCCCCGCCGCGATCTTGGCGGGATCGTCGTCCATGATCACCACGTCAGCTGCCTCTATCGCCGCATCGGAGCCCAGCCCGCCCATGGCGATGCCGATATCCGCACGGGAGAGCACGGGAGCGTCGTTGATGCCGTCCCCTACGAAGAGGAGCGAGGAGCCCTGAGGCTTTTTGGTGAGGAGCTCCTCCACCTTCGTTACCTTGTCCGCGGGGAGCAGCTCGGTATATACCTCATCTATGCCAAGCTGTGAGGCTACCGCTCTGCCTGTCTTGTCGCTGTCGCCCGTGAGCATGACGGTCTTGGTCACGCCCGAGGATCTGAGAGCTCCTATGGCTTTGGCAGAGGTGGCCTTGATCCTGTCGCTTATTACGATATGTCCTGCATAGGCGCCGCCTACAGCCATATGCACGATGGTGCCCGCGCTGTGGCAGTCATGATGCTGTACGCCGATCCTCTTCATCAGCTTGGCATTGCCTGCGGCTACCGGTACGCCGTCTACCGTGGCGCATATCCCGTGGCCGCTTATCTCCTTGATGTCCTTGATGATGTCACGGTCTACTGCGCTGCCGTAGGCGCGCTGCAGACTGCGGCTGATGGGATGGGAGGAAGGCGACTCTACATGGGCCGCATAGCGTATCAGTGCTTCGTTGGGCATTATCCCGTGATGTATCTCGGACACATCGAACACGCCCTCGGTCAGTGTGCCGGTCTTGTCGAACACGGCCACCGACGCCTTTGACAGGCTCTCCAGATAGTTGGCGCCCTTTATGAGTATCCCCTTGGCAGATGCGCCGCCTATCCCTGCGAAGAACGACAGGGGTATGCTCACCACAAGGGCGCAGGGACAGCTTATCACAAGGAAGGTCAGAGCGCGGTACACCCATATATACCAGTCGGGCGACATCCCGATCAGCAGTCTTACTACGGGCGGGAGCACCGCCAGAGCCAGAGCCGATCCGCATACCGCAGGGGTATACACCCTTGCAAAGCGGGTGATGAACTGCTCGGAGCGGGATTTCTTGGAGCCCGACTCCTCCACCAGCTCTATGATCTTTGCCGCAGTGGACTCCCCTGCGGGCTTGGTCGTGCGTATCACAAGACGTCCCGACATATTCACGGAGCCCGATATGATCTCGTCCCCTGCGTGTATATCACGAGGGACGCTCTCGCCTGTGAGGGCAGCGGTATCCACCGTGGACGTGCCATCCTCGACTATGCCGTCGATGGGGACCTTTTCTCCGGGGTCTACCACTATGAGGGAGCCTATCTCCACCTCATCCGGGTCGGTATCCTCCGTGCTGCCGTCGTCGCGGAGCACCACGGCATGATCCGG
>JAFYEQ010000006.1 GCA_017544185.1 Oscillospiraceae bacterium | reverse complement strand
TACGGGATTCTTCTTCGGACATCCCTCCGAGTGCCGTCAGTACTACGCCGACAGCGGGTATATCCGCAACTATGATGTATGTGCTGTGGTGGAAGGATGCAGAGACGGAAGGATATACTGCATACAGCGCAATAAATTCAAAGTCGGCGATGAGCTGGAGATACTTGCTCCCGGCAGTACGGGGATACCGATGACTGCTGAGGATATACGCGATGCTGATGATATGCCCATGGAGGATACGCGATTCGCTGCAAGGCCTTTCTCTATGGTGAATACTACCGGGCAGGTATTCGAGAAGGGCAGCCTTATTCGGAAGAAGGTATGATATGGTCAATGCGCCCGAGGTGATAGAGGGCATAGTGGATGATGTGGTCTATGCCGATCCCGACAGCGGGTATATCGTGTTCGATCTTGATATTGGCGATGAGTTCATCACCGTCACGGGTACTCTCGGGAGCATAGAGGAAGGAGAGGCCGTCCGTGTCACGGGGACCTATACCACCCATGCCAAGTACGGGGATCAGTTCAAGGCTGATGCCTGTGAACGAAAGCTCCCCGCTACCGAGACTGCTATACTGAAGTACCTGGCATCAGGTACGATCAAGGGCGTAGGTCCCGGGCTCGCCAAAAAGATAGTGGACAGGTTCTCCACCGAGGCTCTGACTGTTATCGAGGAGCATCCCGAGCAGCTCGTCCAGATAGGAGGCATATCAGCCTCCACTGCGGAGCAGATATCCCTTGAATTCAAGCGTGTCAACGGTGTACGTACACTTATGATATTCCTTGGAGGATACAACGTTGCTCCCTCTCTGGTGATGGCTGCGTGGAAAAGATGGGGACAGTTCGCCGAGTCGGTGATAAAGCAGGATCCGTATATGCTCTGTTCCCCCGATATCGGTATAGATTTTTCTGTGGCCGATCATATAGCAGCAGATCAGAGCATATCCCCCGATCATCCGTCCCGCGTGCAGGCGGGGCTCGTGTTCTATATAGATCAGTGTATGAAGAACGGCCATACCTGTATACCGCGGTCTGTGCTCGTCGAAGAAACGGCCAAGATACTTAAGGTCGAAGAGACTACGATCGAAGACAATATGCAGACAGCGGTGGATGAGGAACGGATCAGTATCTATACCAAGTCCGACAGGGAATATGCTCTGTTGTATGATACCGACCGCGCCGAGGACAGGATAGCCGCAAGGCTGATCGCAATGACGGCCATATTCAAGGACAGCGGGAGCGACAGCAAGGATCTCATAGATATCGAAGAGAAGACCAAAATGATCACTTATGCCGATAAGCAGCGTGAGGCCATCGCCAAGGCTCTTTCGGGAGGACTTCTGATACTGACAGGCGGACCCGGTACGGGTAAGACCACTACGCTCAAGGCGATAATATCCCTTTATGAACAAAGGGGCCTCAAGGTCACTATCACTGCACCTACGGGCAGAGCTGCAAAGAGGGTATCGGACCTTACCGGGTATCCCGCGAAGACGATACACAGGCTCTTAGAGGTGGTATTCGATAACTCGGGAGCACTTAGGTTCAAGCATAATGAGTCCGATCAGCTGGATACCGACGTGATGATCATAGATGAGATGTCTATGGTCGATACGATGCTGTTCGATTCGCTGCTCAAAGCTATGAAACTTTCCTGCAGGCTGATCATGGTAGGTGACTCAGATCAGCTCCCGTCAGTAGGCGCAGGAGATCTTTTGAGAGATATGATAAGCAGTGGATGCATCCCTACGGTGGCACTCAATGAAGTGTTCCGTCAGGCAGAGCAGAGCCTTATCGTTACCAATGCGCACCGTATAGTGAACGGTCAGTACCCGGATATATCACACGCTGATAAGGACTTTTTCTTCATACAGCGGGACGAGATAGACGATGCCTCTCAGATGATAGTGGAGCTGTGTGCAAAGAGGCTCCCCGATGCCTATGGGTATGACGTGGACGATATACAGGTACTGTGTCCGTCCCGCAAGGGCAGGATGGGTACGATCGAGCTCAATAAGCTGCTCCAACAGAGGATAAACCCGCCGACTCCCGATAAGGCAGAGGTCAAGATGCCTTTGTGTGTGTTCCGCGATGGTGACAAGGTCATGCAGACCAAGAACAACTATGACATGAAATGGGAGCGTGATAAGGAAAAGGGCACGGGAGTATACAACGGTGATATCGGTACCGTGGTCAAGGTAAAGAAGTCCGGCAGTGTGATGATAGATCTTGACGGACGTGTGGCAGAATATTCCCGAAAGGCTCTGGAGGATGTGGAGCTCGCATATGCCATGACAGTACATAAGAGCCAGGGCAGTGAGTTCAATGCAGTGGTGATACCGCTCCTCGGATGCTCTGAGAAGCTGTACTATCGAAACCTGATCTATACCGCCGTGACCCGTGCAAAAAAACAGCTCATTCTTATCGGATCTGTCCGGGTACTTAAGTATATGGTCGACAATGATAGGCGTACTCTCAGGTATACCTGCCTTTGTGACAGGCTCAAAAAACTCAAGGACAGCAAATAACAACCTTTGTTCATATAAGTTTTACCCCTCACGGATAAAGTTTTAACTCATACATCTTTCTAAAGTGATATAATATATTTGTTCACAAATGAATAACACATCAGGAGGACTCGTATGAATATCACCGATATCAAGATCAGAAAGACCATCAGTGAGGGCAGACTCAAAGCTATCGTTTCCATCACCATAGATGATGCGCTCGCTATACATGATATAAAGGTAGTGCAGGGCGAGAGCAGACTTTTCGTGGCGATGCCGAGCAGACGTGATGAGACAGGTGCTTTCAGAGATATCGTCCATCCTATATCCACCGATGCAAGGCGCTCCATCGAGGAGCTGATCCTCGATGCATATGAGAGACGCATCGCTGAGGATGCTGCCAATGCAGAGGCAGCAGGTCTTGAGGATATCCCTCACGATCGCGGGATATGATCTGTATCAGGGATATGAGCCGCTGTTGGATGACAGCGGCTCATGGTTTTATGATCTATGTGTGTGACAAAGGTAGCACATGATAAGTAAGGCTATGATATGGCATTGCTATTGACATGGCAGGAGTGTTGTGCTATGATAGTATTGACATAATAGGGATCAAGGTGAATGATATGGATAAGGGATGGTCTGAACTCAATAAGCTGATGCAGAGCCAGATAAAAAAGAACGATACATATATCGATGGTATAGGTACTTTGCTCTTGCTGCGCAGACAGCTCATGGATACGATCATATCGTTCAAAAACGATCTTTCCAGAGAGGATCTTGATGCGATACCTTTCATAAATGCAGATGGCTATCACAGCAAAACTATCGTATATTCTTTATGGCATATTTTCAGGATAGAGGATATCGTAGCGCATACGCTCATAAACTGTGACGAGCAGGTCTTCTTTTCAGGAAATTATAAGGAGCGTATCGGATCTCCGATCATCACGACCGGAAATGAGCTCGTAAAGGATGATATCGCTGCTTTTTCGCGTCAATTGGATATCAATGAACTATACGAATACATTTCTGAAGTAAAAGAAAGCACAGAAACGATCCTGCGAAAAATGCCTTATGAAATGCTGAAACATAGGATATCGGCAGAACGCAAAGAGATCCTGCAAAATATGGATGTTGTGAGCAGTGACGAAAAAGCTGCATGGCTCATAGACTATTGGTGCGGCAAGGATATACGGGGACTTATACAAATGCCGTTTTCAAGACACTGGATCATGCATATCGAAGCATGCTTGCGGATCAGGAGAAAGATACACAGATCTAGATCTGTCTTAGCTGCCCAATAAACACGATGCCCCTGAGCAATGCTCAGGGGCAAAACTCTATATGGGCATCTTTCCTATAAGGTGCTGTCTTACAGATCGGACATCATTCTCTGATCCTTGCGCCTATATCGGAGAGCTTCTTGAGGGCCTTCTTGATAGCGGCATCAGCCTGCTCATCGGTGAGCGTGCCCTCATGGGATCTCATGGATATGCTGAATGCTACGGACTTCTCTCCGTCTGCTATCTGGCTGCCCTTGTATACATCGAATACCCTGACGGTCTCGAGCACCTTGCCAACACCTTCTGCTATAGCCTTCTGCAGGGATGCGACGGGTATGTCATCATCACATACCACAGCGAGATCGCGGAGAGTCGCAGGGAACTTGGGAAGAGGCACATAGGTCTTCTCGGTATGTGCTGCGAACATCTCGGGTATGTTGAGCTTTGCAGCGTATACCCGTGTACCGATACCGTAGTTCTCGGCAGTCTGAGGATGGAGCTCACCGAGTATGCCGAGCTTCACGCCGTTGACGGATACGACTGCACAGCGTCCGGGATGGAACGCACAAGCCTCAGCGAAGGTATC
>JAFYEQ010000067.1 GCA_017544185.1 Oscillospiraceae bacterium | reverse complement strand
GTCATACCCGTACACCTGCGTGTTCTCGTTATGAGCACCGAGCCCTGTCTCTTTGCAGAATTACTTGTATCTGTCCTTGTCTGCACGGAGCTTGCCGGCGGCCTTTTTCAGTCCCTCTTCGTCGCCTGTCTCCTGTAGCATCATGCACTCACGCTTGTCAGCTCTGATCCTGCGCTCCATTGCCCTCTGCTGCTGCATCTGCTGTCACTATATATCTTTCCGTCTGTCTTGTCAACATCAGCCGTGCCCTAAAATATTTATATGTTCTGTGTGATAGTTACAAAACGGTTACTATAGGACATACAGGGACACAGTACCCGAAAAATTATGTGAGATGGGCTGTACATAGACACTTGCGCCCTGCTCTGCCGATAGCAAAAATAGTATGTACGCATACAAAGGGAGCAAAAAATAATTATACCGATCTTATGTGAAAAGACGAAAAATATGATATAAGAATGAAAATACCACACATTTTTATATGTGAAAGCTGTGGAAATATGAGTTTTGGGGGCTAAGCAGAACATTTGTTTTGTGGCACATCTACAAGAAACCTCTAATTTTTGTATGATTTGAGATAATTATCACAAATTCATTTTTTTTCACCAAAAAAATTGCAAAAAGTATTGACAAGAAGAAAAATGTGTGGTATACTTTAGTCACAGTCAAGGAAAGGACAACGGAAGACCGGATGGATCGGTCGGACGGGATCCCGGACAAGACAAGGCTATAACGTACCGAGCGAAGACCGCAAGGACGTAACGAACAAATATATTTTTAAGGAGGATCTCACTATGAGAACATCTAAGGTAAAGGGCTTCACACTTATCGAACTCATCGTTGTTATCGCTATCATCGGCGTACTCGCAGCTATCCTGGTACCTTCCATGATCGGCTATGTTGGTAAGTCCAAGCTCAGCACAGCTAACTCCAACGCTAAGCTCGCTTACACCAACTCCGCTACATACTGCACAGAGTGCGAGACTGCTGGTAACCCCGTTGCCGGTGGTACTACCGCTAACATCGACCTCGCAACTGTCAACACCGCTGCTGGTACTTACCAGAAGGACGGCAACGAGCTCGACAAGGCTCTCGGTTCCCTCATGGGTGGTAACACCAACTCCGGTATCGCTACTGTAGTTATCGCAGCAGCAGGCGCTCCCGAGAAGACTGCTTGGGCTAAGACCACTGCTGATAAGTATGTTGGCGGTTATCCTCAGGAAGCTACCATCAAGACCGATGGCACCGGTTCCGGTTCTGACTGGAAGGTAGACCTCGGTACTGCAGTTGCATCTCAGGCTTGATCAGAGTGTGAGACACTGAACAACTGAATGAATGTTCGGCTCCCGTTCCCATAGGAACGGGAGCTTTTCTTTTTGTGCCCATCAACAGCAGTAAGTGCAGGCACTATGATACAGATGTTGACAAGTGCGGCAAAAAGTGGTAGGATATATCATAGGGCTCCTGCATACAGGGGCAGTAAACGATACAAAGGATACGATATGACACAATACGATAAGATGATAAAGACACCTATCCCGCAGCTGGTGTTCAAACTGTCCATACCGACCATGATATCTATGCTGGTCACGAACATATACAATCTGGCGGACACCGCCTTCGTGGGACAGCTTGGCACCAGTGCCAGCGGCGCGGTAGGTATAGTGTTCGGCTTCATGTCGATCATACAGGCCTTCGGCTTCATGTTCGGACAGGGCTCGGGCAGTATGATCGCACGACTTTTGGGACAGCGGGACAGGAAGGATGCCTCCCGTCATGCCACCCTCGGCTTCACGGCGTCGTTCATATGCGGCGCGGTGATAACAGTGATAGGGCTGATGTATCTGGCTCCGATCATCACCGCTCTGGGCAGTACGCCCACCATCGCGCCCTACGCAAAGACCTATATCACATATATACTCTTCTCCGCGCCCTTCATGTGCTCCAGCTTCACCATGAACAATATACTCCGCTATGAGGGCAGGGCAGTCCTTGGTATGTTCGGGCTCATGACAGGTGCGGTACTGAATATGTCTTTGGACCCGGTATTCATGTTCGTGTGCGGGATGGGCATCGCGGGAGCGGGACTTTCTACCGCTCTCAGCCAGTGCGTGAGCTGGGGGATACTCCTGTCCATGTTCCTGCGGGGAAAGACAGAGTCCAAGCTGCACCCCGGATATCTCAGGTCCTGCTCCTTCGGTATGCTGTGCAACATCATGGCCACCGGCTTCCCGAGCCTGCTGCGTCAGGGGCTCAACAGCATCACTACGGTCCTGCTCAACTCCTGCTGTGCCCTCTACGGCGATGCAGCAGTGGCTGCCATGAGCATAGTATCAAGGATCGCGTTCTTCTCCTTCTCGATAGCGCTGGGCATCGGTCAGGGCTTCCAGCCCGTGGCGGGCTTCAACTACGGCGCGGGAAAGTACAGCCGTGTGAGAAAGGCGTTCCGCTTCACGCTTATGACATCGGAGTGCATCATCATCGTGGGATGCTCCGTGCTGCTCATATTCTCCGGGTCTCTCATAGGGATATTCCGTGACGACCCCGCGGTCATAGACATCGGTGTGCGGGCCCTTCGGCTGCAGGCACTGGCACAGCTGACACTGCCGCCGTGTATGGCCATCGAGATGATGTTCCAGAGCACGGGCAAGCGGCTGGGCGCTACACTGATGTCATCCCTGAGGAGCGGTATACTGTTCATACCCGCTCTGCTGATACTCTCGGGTATCCGCGGGCTCGCGGGCATACAGGAGGCCCAGCCTCTGGCGCTGATCATATCCCTGCCGATCAGCGTACCCTTCGGTATACGCTTCCTGAGGCATCTGCCCGCGGAGGACGCTCCCGATATAACGGCGACGTCATGACCTGCAAGATGCCGGATCACTCATCACTATGACATCGACCAATAACTGACAAAGACAGATCTAGAAAGGAAATACCATGCCCCCTTCAAAACACAGCACAAGTTCACGTTCCAGCCCACGTTCCGGCTCAAGCAGATCATCATCTTCAAGGCGGTCATCTTCGAGCTCCCGTTCCAGAAGCTCGTCACGAAGCAGTCACAGCAGATCCAGCCACAGCAGCTTATTTACAAGTTCAAGTCGGCATATCTCTTCCCATTCGAGCAGACCAAGATATACCCAGCCTCCTCAAAGGGCCAGGACAGATCAGCCCAGGGGATACAAGGGAGCGCGTTCCTCGACTCCTATGTATCGAAGCAGATCCCACGATTATATATACTATCCTGTCAGCTGGACTGATCCCGGTACAGGCACGAGCTATGACCGCGGTTACTATGATGAACTAGGCAACTTTTACGAGCATGTCGTGATCCGGGACGGGAATGAGTATGAGACGCGTTGCGTATGCAATTACTGTGGTACCGAGATCAAGCTCAAATGGACAGAAGGGGCGCTGCCCTCCTGTCCCAACTGCGGCGCCGTGCTCCGTGAAGTAGTGGAAAACTCGGTCATAGAAGATAAGCTACAGGATATCGTCCGATATGATATCGGTAAAAGAAGATCTTCGCACGGGACCGGGATATTAGCAGTTATCATAATTATGATCGTGTCGGTCGCTTCGATAATATCATTCAGAACGGTCTGCCAGATATCCGATCGGCTGGAGCATGTGTCGACTACTGTAGAAAGGCAGGATCCCCAGCGGGCAGATCCCGACCGATCTGCCGACAGCATCTATGTAAAAGAGATCGGAAGAAAATGCCCTTGGTACGATGAGTATGAGAGCTACTACGATCAGGTCAGCGACTGCTATTTTTGGTTCAAAGAAGAAGATCTATGCTGGGAATATTGGTTCGAAGGTATATCATCCGATTACGGTGACTACGGCTGGATGCAATACGACTATTTTGACAATACGTGGTATATCGAAGAGAGCCATGGCAACTGGATACCTCTTCCGGAGAAATATGATGCTTCTGTACTATGGCACATGGATGAGACCGGTACCGGCAGGTATAAGGGCCTTGATATCCTCTACATCGATGCCATCGGCCGGGAGTGCGAGTTTGACGCAAGTCTCTCCGAATACTACGACCCGGAGACAAAGTGTCATTTCTGGTATAATGATCTTGTAGAGCCTCCGATCTGGCAGTATTGGTATGAAGGTATCTCATCGGATCACGGTGACTACGGCTGGATGGAATACGATGAAGATGAAGGACGCTGGTACATCGAGACAGACGAGTCTGGCTGGGTCGTACTTCCCGATAAGTACGATACCTCGGGGCTCTGGCACATAGATGCTCAGTATGAATGAAGTAGGTGAAGTTATGCTGTATACGACCACAAAGCTCCATCCGCTGAAGAGCTACCCTACGTATCAGTTCTATGCAAGGGCATGTCCCGTAAGATCTGACATAGACGTGGTATTCAAAGCGTGTGTGCTGGAGGCCCTGAAGTGGCTCAGGGCAAGGCTCAGCGATATGGAAGATATGCCGTCATGTCTGGGAGGGCCGCTGCCCGAGGAGCCGGACAAGATCACCGATGATATGCTGCAGTCCTTCAGCTTTTCGGAGGGACCGCAGATAGATGCGGTATACATCCCTCAGTCCGGGGTATGGTCTATCAGGATAACAGAGCCCGATATGGGCGCGAACATAGGCACCGACAGAGAAAGAGCGCCCGTCTCGGGACGCTCGTTCATAACGGAGATAGCCTTAAGAAAGCAGACCGACTATGTAGAGATAGGTATGCGCACCATATGCTCGGAGCCTATAGATACTACGGCGGGATGTGAAGTGTTCCGTCTTGCACTGGTCAAGGCACTGGTCGCCCGCACCGATATGCGGCTGATGCACGGCGGATGTGTGATAAACGCTGAGCCTCTGTCTGTTGCGAACAGGGCGGGAGCCGACAGAGCCCTGTCTATACTCACAGATCCCGACAGGAGCATGCCGATAGTGTTCATCGCCGAGACGGCATTTGAGGAGGAAAAGTCCGTACTGTCCGTACCGGACAGTATGGCATTCCCTTCCGCAGGTATGTCTCTGCTGTCGAGGCGGGGCGTGTATACCGACAAGATGGATCTGACGATAAGCGCAGAGGGGATAGACCTCAGCAAGCAGATCTCGTCAAAGTCCGAACGCAAGGACAAGAAAAAGAGCCCTGCTGTCCGTAAGCCTGCTGCGCCTTCGGGCAAAAGACTGCCGTCGGCGGATGCAGCGAAGGCCGCATGGAGACTGGTGGGCTTTGCCATAGTCATGACCGTGAGCGAAGATATGTTCCCGTATCTCAAGAACAAGCTGCATATATCTCCAAAGCACGGTGAGGTGCTGATAGTACCGCATCAGCAGGTGACGGAGAGCATACCCTACGAGACCTACGGGGATGATCCGAAGATCCTTCCGGATATGCTGTATAGATCTATTACCGAGAGCCATAAGCGCTGCAGCTACACCTTCGGCGATGTGCTTTTCCATTCGGATGCAAGGCTCGAAGATCTTCATAATAAGCGCCATAAGACGGAATCTCTCGAGGATCAGTGCGATATCTACCGCCAGGAGCTCGAAACACTGAGGTCAAAAGTAAAGGAGCAGGATCAGCAGCAGGCAGATAGAGAGCAGTCGGCCGAGAAGGTCAGGGAGCTGAACAAACGGATATCCACACTGGAAGATGAGCTCAAAGAAAAGACCGAGGACTATGAAGCGCTGGAACGATACGTATCCGGGAGAGACGAGGCCTACCGCAGGAGCGCAGAGCTGGTGCAGTTCTACAAGAGGTATATAGAGCTGGCTGAGCAGTTCCCCACCGTCAAGGAGGATATATGCGACTGGGCGGAGAAGAACTTCGGGGACACCCTTATCATATCTTCCCGCGCCCGAAACGAACTGAAAAAGTACAGCGCTCCGCTGGATATATCATGTCTGTGCGATGGCATCGTGTTCCTCGATGCACATGTCAGATACCGCAGGACGGAGCTGGAGGCGGAAGAGTATGAGCTCTATTCCGAGCGCAGGCACTGGGAGACGGGAGGATGCGGCAAGGAGACCCTCAAGAGATGCCGCGACGATTATACCGTCACCGTAGGCGGGAAGACATATACGCTCGATCAGCATATAAAGCACGGGATCCGCGCGGAGGATCTGATACGGATATACTTTTACTGGGATGAGGAGTCAAGGAAGATCATCATCGGGTCTATGCCCGGACATCTCCCCACGGTAAAGAACAGTACATGATGTATCACTTCTCAAAGCGCTCCGAGCGGGCGATGAGGATATCTCCCTTCTTTATCTTCACGCCCGTGGTGGGGAGGACGGAGAGGTCGCCCCGTATCAGCAGATGTATCTGTATACCGTACCTTGTTTGTATATCAGACGCCGTGAGCCCTATGAAGGGGCTCTTGGCGTCTATCTTTATCTCACCGATAGCCTCAAGATCTTGATATCTCACGGACGCGTTCTCCCTGCGGGTGTACTGCTCCACGAAACCTGCACTGATGATACCGGTGGGGATCGCCACGACGCCCACGCCGAGGAAGGTAGTTATTATAGCCATGATGCGCCCCATCACCGTCACAGGGTATATGTCGCCGTAGCCCACCGTAAGCAGCGTCGCCACGCTCCACCAGAGCCCGGAGAAGGCGTTCTTGTATACATCGGGCTGTGCCTCATGCTCGGCGTTGTATATCCCCAGGGAGGAAGCGAGCATCAGTACAAGGACTATGAACACCGATGATATGATCTGGTTGCGTTTCTCCTTGAGTACGCCCGTGATCACCGTGAAGGAGTCATCATTGGCGTTGATCCTGAACAGGTGGAATATCCTTACCACGCGGAGCATACGGAAGGCAACGAACCCCGACAGGAAGGTGAGGGGGAGTATGGTGAGAAGATCTACTATACCGTCGAAGGAGTATAAGAACCTGAGCACAGCCTTTGGCTTTGAGAGCCCTGGGTACAGAAGGTCTGCCGTCCAGATCCTCAGCGCGTACTCCACACAGAACACGCCTATCGTCACTGCCTCTGCAACACCAAAGACAGGCCTGAACGCAGCCAGCTCATCGAACGACTCCAGGAACATCACGAGTATGTTCAGTATGATGGTCGCCGATATGAACATATCGAATGCACGGCTCGGAAGGTCCTCCTTCGAGCCGATCTGTATCATGGTGAATATCCTCTTTCTGTTCATACAGATCCCCTTTTTATATGGTCACAGACCGTGATAAGAGCCCGCGCTCTCTCCAGACGACAGCCGGGATAGCTCTCCTTGAAATGTCCCTCTTGGGATATTGCATCCGTGTAATATCGCAGCGCCAGTTCGAAGCATATCTTCCCGAAGGCAGCAGATATCTCCCGCATCACCTCATCGGCCGCATCGTGTGACGCAGTATCTGTATACCCCTTGAGCAGCGCCTTCGCCGACGGGAGATCTGGCATACCGTCGGATATGCAGCATGAGCGTATGCAGTCGGCCACGTCCTCCGCGCGGGAGCCCGGCATGACCGTGTCGTGATCGAGAGAGCCGACCATCCTGCCATCACGAAACAGCATATTGGCAAGCTTCATATCCCCGTGTACCACCGCGACAGAAGATGGTACATATGCAAGATGTCTGTGTATACAGGAGCGTATATATCCCTCTATGTCCCGGTCCCTGTTCTCCTCGCATATACGGCCGCTGCATAGTATCTGCTGGTAGCGGTCGTAGTACCATCCCAGATCGTGGAGCCTTGGGTATACCGCCTGCGGCCTTTCGTCCAGACTGCCCAGCATCATGTGTATACGGGCGATGCCCTGCCCGCAGGCATACAGCTCATCTCTTGTGAGAGGGGAGGAAAGTATGTCCCCGTCGATGAAGGGGTACATGCGCCAGCGGTCTCCGTCGGGGTCGGTATAGATATATCCGCCGTCCTTGTCCGTGAGCCATATCGGGCAGAGCCATCCGTTCTCGCAGAACACTTTGGACCACAGACGGTACCCGTATACCAGTGCGTCCACATACATCCGGGGCTGCAGGCGCTGCAGCACATATCTGCCGCCGTCGGTCACCGCCAGAAAGGTGTCGTTGATATGACCTCCGCCGAAGGCCGTGACGGAAAGTATCTCATGGTCGGTATACTGTCTGCATATCAGTGCTGCGTCCACATCCATCGCTCCTTATGTCATTCCCCGTAGGGGAGATAGTGCTCGGGGTCGGACTTGTATTCGCACAGACGAACGATCCTGTCGTCATCGTCGAAGTCGGCTATGGTCGCGCCGTCAAAGCCATCAACGCTGCCCTCCCAGCTGCACTTGAAATACCACTCCGCTACAAGTGTACGCTCGTGTGCCATCGTTCTTTTGATCGTCCACTCCAGCACATCGCCCTTCGTGTTCCAGTCTGAGAACCACTGCAGTATCTGCGCCGCTCCGTGATACTCCGGGCCCCAGCATTCGCTGTATACGGCGTCCTCGGAGAATATGCCCCGAAGCGCATCGGCGTCTTTGTCGATCCATGCCTTGAAATACTTCCTTATGATCTCTTCCATGATATACCTCGTATCAGTACAGCTGTTCATCGTTACATTAATGATAATTATAACATTTTTAGGGCCGCCTTGTCAAGTTTATCATATACCGCAAAAATTACATTGACAAGACCTTGTTATTATGATATATTGGTATCATTACATGGTCTGTTGACCGGAAGGGGTATCAAATGAACATACAAACTAGCAAGACCATATTGAAGGTATTTGGGATCATCGGAATGTTTTTCGGAGGCTTGACGACCATCGGCGCTCTTTTCATACTGCTCGGCGGCGGTGCAGCCAGTATCGGAGGCGGAGATGAGGGACTCGCGTTCGGTGCTCTGCTGATAGTATTGGGGATCCTTTCTTTGGGCGCGGGACTGATTACAGTGGCTCAGGGGTTCTGCTCCTACAAGGCATCTCAGGATACCTCCAAGATCATGCCTGCCTGGTTATTCTCAATTATCGGTATCGTCTCCAACGTTGTCTCTGTCATAAGCAGTATAAAAAAGGACAGCGGGGTATTCACTGCGGTAGTCTCGCTCGTGATATCCATCGTGATATTCACAGCCGCAAATACCATAAAGAACAATGGCTGATATCGGAAAAATAATACTATTCGGCTCCTAATATTGTTTCGCGGTAAAGGGATGCGACTCCTGACGCAGTCGCCGGGGACAAGGGACAAGAGATGGGACTGCTGACGTAGTCGCCGGGAATGTGTGGCTATCGCCACATCCCAAATGGGGCTGCTGCCCCATGCCCCCGTATCTTTCCGTGGTTTAGATCAAGAATAAGACCACACCGCCGTTTATGGGTCCTTCCATAAACGGCGGTGTACTTATGTATCACGGCTCTTGCAGGACGTTCATCCGGGTGATAGCTCTTATCAGTGCTCTTCACCGGGATGGGTATCTCCTGCCAGTATCTTTATACATTCTTTCAGGTCCCTGTGGACCAGCTTACGGGGATCGAAGCGTACCAGAGTGTATACCAGATGCATCACCAGTCCCGTCCCGAAGGTGCTCAGGATAGTGCCTATGCCTACAGGGCCGCCCAGCAGCCATCCTGCCAGCAGCACCACCGCCCATATGAGCACCGCCACAAGGCCTATAGGCACCTTTGGCATACGTTTGCCGACGACTACCAGCAGGGCGTCCCTCGGGCCGCAGCACTGCTCGGCGCTCATATATATCCACATCCCCAGCGACATGAAGACGAAGCCTGCAAACATCACGGGTATGCCGATCAGTATGTTATGATCCTCCCGCGGGGCGTTGAAGTTGTTGAACATCTGCACGAAGTTCCCCGTCAGCAGCGCGTCTATCACGGTGCCGAAGCCTATGCGCTCCTTCATCAGTATGTCTATGGCCAGCGTCGTCAGGGCGATGAGCGTCATGGAGATGCCGTAGTTGAAGGGGGTATGCATGGCGATGCCCATACCCAGGCAGTCCCAGGGCGCAAGACCGATGTTGGCGTATATGGTCATATGCACTCCCAAGGAGAACACCAGCAGCCCAAAGACTATACGCACCCATCCTATGATGATCTTTTTACGTGTTACCATACCTATCCGGAGCACCTCACAACAGCTTCTCCATCAGCAGGAACTCGCCCTTCCGCCAGTGAGCTCTGCCGACCTTGCGATATCCGCTGCCGCTGTACAGCCTCAGGGCATAGGGGTTCTCGCAGAACACATCCAGACGCACGGCCTTTGTCCCGCGGCGGCGAGCCTCGTCCTCTATATGCTTG
>JAFYEQ010000066.1 GCA_017544185.1 Oscillospiraceae bacterium | reverse complement strand
GTATGTCCGAAGATCGCCGAGATGGGCAATGCCCGCCCGGGCTTCGGCATCATCGAGATAGGCACGGGTATAGGCGTGCTCACCCGCGAGCTCGCCATCCGTGCCGACAAAGTGGCTGCCGTGGAGATCGACAGCAGGCTCATGCCCATACTGGATGAGACCCTTGCAGATCTTGACAATATCACCATCATCAATGCGGATGTGCTCAAAACGGATCTGCATGAGGTGATACGCCGAGACCTTAGCGGGCTGGATGTGGCAGTATGTGCTAATCTCCCGTACTATATCACATCTCCAGTGATCATGTACCTTCTGGAGTCAAGACTTCCCATAAAGAGTATCACAGTCATGGTGCAGAAGGAAGCAGGCGTTCGGCTCTGCGCCATGCCCGGGACGAGAGAATGCGGGGCGGTGAGCATAGCCGTACGGTACTATGCGGAGCCGAAGATACTGTTCAATGTGTCCCGCGGCTGCTTCTATCCATCGCCCAATGTGGACTCCTGCGTGATACGGCTGGATATACGCGAAGAGCCTCCCTTCAAGGTGGCGGACGACAGCGCCTTCTTCCGCATGGTACGGGGAGCTTTCTCTCAGCGCCGCAAGACGCTGGCAAACTCTCTCACCACCGTAGGCATATCTAAGGCTGACACCTACGCGGCACTTGACGATATAGGCATAGACAGGAACATACGCCCCGAGCAGCTGTCGCTCGAGAGCTTCGGAGCGCTCTACGAAAGGCTCTTCACATGATAAACGTATTCTATGAGCACATAGCCGAGGGCTGCATACAGCGCGGCATCACCGTCGAAGAGGGCTTAAGGACGGCCAGGTCATATGGCATAGAAGGATTGGAATGCGACCTTTGGCGCCTCACCGACAGGATCCTCAAAACAGTGCTCGATGATAACGGTATGCAGGTACGGTCTGTATACCATATGTTCGACACCAAGGGGGAGCCCGTGGATACGATCAAAGGCGATCTTCTCTCCCTTCTGGATACCGCCGCCTTCTATGGTGCCGACAAGGTGCTGATAGTCCCGGGGCTGGATATGGACAGAGAATATGCGGCTCGTATGCTCTCGGTGATATGTGCGTCGGCTGAGGGCTATGGCATCAAAGCTATGATCGAGGACTATGACGATATACGTTCGCCCTGCTGCAGGAGCGACGATATAGCATATCTTCTGGAGCGCGCGCCTTCGCTGGGCTTTGCCTTCGATACGGGGAACTTCGCATACTGCGGAGAGGATGAGCTCGTCGCCTTCGGACGCTTCTCTGACAGGATCGTACACGTACACCTAAAGGACCGTTCCCGTATCCCGTCGGGCGATCCGAAGACTGACGTGTCGGGCAGGGATATGTGGCCCTGTGCAGTAGGCGACGGGTATATACACATACGTGAGATACTTGGAAAGCTGTCTTCCCTTGGATACAAGGGGGACTTCTCGATAGAACATTTCGGGTCTAACGACCACTTCCTGCATATGCAGCGTTCGGCTGATATGCTGGTACACGGAAAGGAACAGCTATGATGGAAGAACTCAAAAAAGCCTGCTCTGACGCCCTCAGAGGAAAGATCACCGCTGACAGGTTCTATAAGATACTTGAAGAGATATCCCAGAGCGACGATTGCAGCGACGATGTAGCCTGCATCATCGAGGATGCCATGATGGAGATGGATATGGCCAACGGCGTGAGCCGTACTGCTCTGAAGGAATGTGCCATGATGATCGAAGAGGGACTGCAGAACATATGATCCACGTCCACATCTGGAACGAGAACGTACAGGACAAGGAAGACAGCGTGAGAGCAGTCTATCCCGACGGCATACACGGAGCTCTCGCAGGCATATTCGATAAGGGCTTTCGTGTGACGATAGGTCTGCTCGACGATCCGGATCAGGGACTGTCGGAGGAGATCTTGGCCGATACGGACGTGATCCTCTGGTGGGGGCATCATGCTCATGACGCGGTGACCGATGAGAACGTACAGCGCGTTATAAGTCATATACACGGAGGTATGGGGCTCGTAGCTCTCCACTCTGCCCATCACAGCAAGGTGTTCACAAGGCTCTGCGGCACGTCAGCCAACTTGAGATGGCGTCACGACGACCGTGAACGAATAGGACGCGACGGCGGAAGCCGCCGTACCGGAAAGGACGCCATCCGTGAGCGAGAATCCGTCGGGCGCGTTGCTGCCGGACGCCAATGCGAAGGTGTAAGACGGAACGCCGCCGGAGATTGTGTCCGCCAGCGTAAAGCTCTTGGACTTGCCAACTGTCGCGGAAAGAGCG
>JAFYEQ010000065.1 GCA_017544185.1 Oscillospiraceae bacterium | reverse complement strand
TCGGCATTACAAAGGTTGCTATGCAGTGGCTCACAGACGGAAGGCTCGTCCTCGTCTGCGTTATCATAGTCCAGCTGTGGGTATCCATGGGCGCAGGCTTCCTTGCCATGCGTGCAGGCTTCCAGGGCATAGACAAGTCCATGTATGAGGCAGGCGCCATAGAGGGCATCAAGAACCGCTGGCAGGAGCTGCTGTATATCACCATCCCCTCCATGGGTCCTTCCCTCATGTTCGCCGCTGTTATGCAGATAGTATCCGCATTCACCTGCGACATCGTAGGACGTACTCTGGCAGGCTTCCCCTCCACGGACTACAAGGTGCATACCATCATGACCCACGCCTTCGACTACGGCTGGGTAAGGTACGAGATGGGCTATTCCGCAGCGATATGCTTCGTGCTCTTCGTGGTGATGCTCGTGTGCAACAATCTTGTCGGCAAGATGCTCGGCAAGTATATCGACTAAGGGGTGAGCTTTAAAGTGGCAAAGAAAAAGAAAAAAGACCTCAAGCCCTCAGAGCTCGCCGCATTGCAGGCAGCGGAGAACGCCGCTGCGCTCGAAGCACTGAGGAAGCGAAGAGAAAAAGAGCATAAAAAGATGCTCAAGTCCAAGGGCTCCAACAAGCGTGTCGGCAAGTCCTGGACGAATGATATCGGCATATTCCTCCTCCTGGCCTTTATGGGACTGTTCATGGTGTTCCCCATATATCTGGCAGTGGTCAACTCCATCAAGCCCATACAGGAGATGTTCCTGATGCCTCCTAAGCTCTATGCTATGGATCCCACCACGGACAACTTCCGCGACCTGTTCAAGATAGCGAACAATTCGTGGGTGCCCTTCTCCCGTAACGTGTTCAACTCGGTATTCGTTACCCTCGTAGCAACGGTGCTCCATGTACTGTTCGCATCGACAGCGGCCTTCATACTCTCTAAGTGCCGCTTCCCCGGTAACGCGTTCCTGAACCAGGTAGTAGTCATCGCCCTCCTGTTCAACTCCACGGTACTGTATATCATGCAGTATATGGTAATGGCGACTCTGGGCATGATCAACACCTACTCCGCACTTATACTCCCGATCATATCCACATCTATGGGCCTTTACCTGATGCGTCAGTCCATGACTACCATACCCGACGCTATGATAGAGGCAGCCAAGGTGGACGGCGCCGGTCTCATGAGGATATGCTGGGGCATCGTGATGCCCAACTGTAAGCCTGCTCTCATGACGATAATCATCTTTGAGTTCCAGACAGCGTGGAACACCAACGGCGGCGGACTTGTGTACGATGAAGCGCTCAAGACCATCCCCGTCGTAGTCCAGCAGATCGCTGCGGCAGGTATCGCCCGTCAGGGTGCGATAGCGGCTTCGGCAGTCGTTCTGATGGTACCTCCTCTGCTGGTGTTCGTACTTGCACAGAGGAACGTAATGGAAACGATGGCACACGCAGGCATGAAGGACTGATATGCTCTTACGGCATGAAGTACCGGTATGCTATATTTGGAAAAAAGGGTGATCATATGTCAGACATGAAAACATCCTTGAAGAGGATGATAGCTGCTGCGGGCGCCGTCCTGATGATGGCTTCTGCTGCAGGCAGCGTGTCCGCTATGGAGAGCTATGATCCCTACAGCTACGACAGATGGGGAGACGCGGTCTCCTCACAGGTCGGATACACCGCAGACAGCTTCGTGGACGGTAAGCTCATAAACGGCTTGGCGGAGAAGATACAGAAGATGGAAGGCTATGACTATGACGACGAGGGCTTCAAACAGCTCCTCCAGCTCAAGGAGCCTGCTGATATCTTCATATCCCACGATGAGAAGATGTATATAGTTGACAGGGGCAACAACAGAGTTATCGTAACGGACCTGAATTTCAATATGGTGAACTATCTGGATAAGTTCACCTACAACGGCGAGACGCTGAAGCTCAACGCTCCCCAGGGCGTGTTCGTCGATCCCTATACAGACTTTATGTATATCGCCGATACGGAGAACAGCCGTGTCATCAAGTGCGACTACGAAGGCAATGTAGACAGGCTCTTCGAG
>JAFYEQ010000064.1 GCA_017544185.1 Oscillospiraceae bacterium | reverse complement strand
GCTGCCTCCTGCAGGGGCGCTGCCGCTCCCACAGTGAGGAAGTCATGGACCTTGCGCACCACCTCGATGATCTCCGGGGAGGATATCACATACCCCAGACGCCAGCCGGTGATGGAGTAGGTCTTTGACAGTGACGAGCATACTATGGTCCTCTCCCTCATACCGGGAAGTGTGGATATATGAGTATGGACGTAGGGGGCGTATATGATATGCTCGTACACCTCGTCCGTGATGACGAACACGTCGTACTTTATGGCAAGATCTGCGATGATCTGCAGCTCCTCCCGCGAGAACACCTTGCCGCAGGGATTTGACGGATCGCACAGTATCAGTGCCTTGGGATGCTGCTTGAAGGCAGCCTCCAGCACATCAGTATCGAAGTTATACTCAGGCGGCACGAGAGGCACATATATAGGCTCAGCGCCCGAAAGGATCGCATCCGCGCCGTAGTTCTCATAGAACGGTGAGAACACCACTACCTTGTCCCCGGGATCCGTGACCGACAGCATAGCTGCCATCATTGCCTCGGTACTGCCGCAGGTGATGCATATCTCCCCTTCGGGATCTACCCTCTGTCCCGAGAAATGCTCATGCTTCTTTGCCAGCGCTTCGCGCAGATCCTGTGCGCCCCATGTGATGGAATACTGGTCGAATCCCTCCTTTGACACCTGCGCGAGACGTTCGCTCATCTCGCGTGGAGGAGGGAAATCAGGGAACCCCTGGGACAGATTTACCGCTCCGTACCTTGCGGATATGCGCGTCATACGGCGTATCACCGAATCCGTGAAGCCGGATGCTTTTTTTGATAATGACGGCACAGATATCACTTCCATTCTCTTCGTATCTTTTCCCATTTTTCATCACGGGACTTTATTATCAGGTCTATGTCCTCGTCCGTCAGATGCTTGAAGCGTCCCTGACGGCGAAGATGCGCCTCCGCAGACTTGAACTCTCCGGGGTCGCGGTCAAGGGTGAACTTTCCGTTCTCGTACTCGGCCAGATACCACAGACCGCAGTCTGCCATCTCACGGGCTACCTCTATGGTATCGCTGACGGGTATCCCCCAGCCGGTGGGACACGGAGCTATCACATGTATGAATTTGGTGCCCCGTATCTTCGAGGCCTTCTCCACCTTGTCGATGAAGTCGTTTATGTAACCGACGGTGGCAGTGGCCGCGTAGGGTATATCATGGGCTGCCACTATCTCGAACATATTCTTCTTCGGGCGTATGTTGCCGCGTATGTTCCTGCCCGCGGGAGTAGTTGTCGTCCTTGCGCCGTAGGGCGTGAGCCCCGACTTCTGTATGCCTGTGTTCATATACGCTTCGTTGTCGTAGCATATATACAGGATATCATCACCGCGGTCGATGGCGCCCGAGAGCGCCTGAATGCCTATGTCCGCCGTACCACCGTCTCCTGCGAGACCTACCGCATGGAAGTCCTTGTATCCCCTGCGGCGCATGCCCGCTTCCACTCCCGTGAGCATGGATGCCGTACCTGCGAACATGGATATTATGGCATTGTTGCCGAAGCACAGCTGAGGGAAGTTGAACCCTACCGCTGACATGCACCCCGCCGGGAGCACTGCGATGCTCCTCTCGCCCAGCACCTTCAGCGCTGCACGTACCGCCAGTGAGCCACCGCAGCCTGCACAGGCCTTATGCCCGTAGAAATATTCGTTCTTATCGAGCTGATCTGCTCTCACTGCGCATCACCTTCTATCCCTATGAACGTCACCCTGTCGGTGCCCTTTGCCGTATCATCGTATATACGTCTCACATCATCGGATGAGATATCCTTACCGCCAAGTCCGCCTATGAAGTTGTACACAGGCGCGGTCACGCCTGCCCACTGCAGAGCAGCAGCCACATTGGTATACACCGTGCCCGCATTGCCGAAGGATATATCCTTCTCCAGTACGGCTATCGCCTTGGCAGACCCGACTGCTGCCGCGATCTCCTTACCGGGGAAGGGACGCACATATCTGAGACGTATCACGCCCGCCTTTATCCCCTGTGAGCGCAGTTTATCCGCCACATCACGGCACAGCCCCGCTATGGTGCCCAGCGTGACGATGATATAGTCCGCGTCGTCTGTAAGATACGTATCTATGAGCCCGCTGTACTTCCTGCCGAATATCCCGGCGAAGCTCCGCTCGCTCTCTTCTATCACGCCCACCGCACGTTCGAAGGCTGCATGTTCCTTGTACTTGAATATGTAGTTTGTCTCGGGGCCTGCCGAGAAGCCTATGTTCTTCGGACTGTCGAAGTCGAACCTGTTCTCCGTCTCATAGGGGGGCAGGAAGGCTCTCGCCTGCTCTTCGTCGGGTATATCCACGGTCTCATAGGTATGTGTGAGTATGAACCCGTCCAGGTTCACCATGAACGGTGTGGACACCCTGCTGTCCTCGGCTATGCGGTACGCCATGAGAGCCATATCCAGCGCTTCCTGAGCATTCTCAGCGTATGCCTGTATCCAGCCCGTGTCCAGCAGCGCCAGTGAATCGCGCTGGTCTCCGTATATGTTCCATGGGAGAGCCGTGGAACGATCTGCGTTCATCATGACTATGGGGAAGCGGCCGCCCGAGGCGTACACCAGTCCCTCCGCCATATACAGCAGCCCCTGTGACGATGTGGCAGTGAAGGTGCGCACTCCCGCAGCCGATGCGCCTATGGCGCATGACAGAGCGGAATGCTCGCTCTCAACGTGTATATACTCAGCATCGAGAGAGCCGTCCTCCACCATCTCAGACAGTTTCTCCACCACCACTGTCTGAGGAGTGATGGGATAGGCCGATATCACTTCGGGAGCAGCCAGTCGCACGCCCTCCGCGAATGCCTCATCTCCGGAAAGAAAACGTCTCATATCGCTCTCTCCATTTCTATAGCGTTCTTAGGGCATATCTTCGAGCATATCCCGCAGCCCTTGCAAAAATCATAGTCTATCACGGCTTTTTTGTCCTGTATCGTGATAACTCCGTCGGGACAGTACAGGTAGCACTGGGAGCATCCGATACATGCCTGAGCGTCTATCTTCGGCGTCACGCTGCGCCAGCCCGAGTTCTCCGTCACCAGATAGCCCGCCTCGAAGCAGGTATCCTCGGGTATCTCTTCGAACGTGAAGGTCTTCTTATCTCTAAGGTACGGTCTCATGAGATCACCCCATCCACAGCGCGTCTTACCGCCTGTTCATTCTTTTCATGCAGCTTCGCGGGCATATAGCCCTTTATAGCCCCGCATATCTCATCGGCAGACACTATCCCCGACACTCCGGAGAGTATCCCCATCATGATCGTATTTACCGTGGGGAGCCTGAGCTCTGCGGCGATGCTGTCACAGTCATACGTAAGGACACCGTCTATGGGATCCGCAGTATTTACTATTATGCTCCCTTCTTCCTTCAGGAGCCACTTGAGCTCCGGAGAATACAGCGTCTTGTCCAGTACTACGATATGATCTGCTCTTTTGGTCTGAGATCTGTCAGATATGGGTCTGTCGGACAGCTTCGTGAAGGCTCTCACGGGAGCACCGCGGCGCTCGGGCCCAAAGGTCGGGAACGCCAGAGACCAGCCCCTGCCTGCATAGGCCGCACCAAAGAGCTTGGCTGCGGTGAACGCGCCCTGACCGCCTCGTCCGATCCATATTATCTCCTTCATATGATCACTTCCTATCGGTATTTCCTATATCATTATATACCAAAACTATGCTATTGTCCAAT
>JAFYEQ010000063.1 GCA_017544185.1 Oscillospiraceae bacterium | reverse complement strand
CGATCTCGTCCTTAGTCGCGTTGTTCCAGTCCATGGTATCCACGGAGCAGGTGATCAGCGCTACGTCGTTGAGGGTATCCGTGACTTTCTTGTTGTAGTCAAGGAAGGGTATCCTCATGACCTTGGAAGGCTCGGCGCCTATTATCCCCTTGAGCCTTTCGTGTGCCTTGTCGAACTCGGCTCTGATCTCGGCGGGCTCTTTCTTGGAGAGATAGGGATGGGTCTTGGTGTGGTTCGCGATCTCCATGCCCTTATCGTATGCGTACTTCACCTGAGCCTCGGTCTTGATCCAGTCGGACACATAGAAGAAGGTAGCGTGGAAGCCATTGTCCGACATAGCATCTATGATCCTGTAGGCGGGATCCGTCTTCTTCACGGCGCTGGCGCCGTCGTCAAAGGCGATGGCCACCATGGGCTTTTCCGGGTCTATCCAGGATATATCGGCGTTGTTCGGCACGGCCACGGGAGGCTGTGCTTCATAGACGGTGTCTTCCTTCTTTTTGAGAGGCTCGGTCTCTGCACCGCCGCCTACGTAGGTGGACTTGACGTCGTCGATATATATATCGGTGAGGCTGTCGGGAGACTCAACGTAGAGTATCAAGTTCTCTGCGCCCATAGGTATGGTGAAGCTGTCGTTCTTCAGCTCCATCCACTCCCCGCTCTTGGCTATCTTGAGCGAGACCTGATCGTAGTGCTCGCCGTCGTCGGCGGTGTACTGCATGGTGAGCTTCAGCTTGGCGGGAGAGCCGCTGTTCTGCATGGCGTTGACGGAGAAGCCATAGGTGCCGCCCTGCTTGTAGGTGTCGGGGCTGAGCATGATGGCCGCGCCGTTCCAGTTCTCCCCCCTGCCGCTGACGACAAGAGAGCTGTCGCCACTCACTGCAAAGTCCTTGGACAGGTCGATCTGTACTCCGCCGCGGGGCATCCAGCCCTGAGTACCGTCCTCGAAGTCACAGTCCAAGAGCTCTGCGCCGCCCTCGGGTATCTCGATCTTGGGCTTGGAGGCCAGAGCGGCGTTTACAGTGACCTTGGTGTCCTCTGCCTTCTTGTACTCACCGTCGATCTTCAGGTCGTTCTTGTAGATATCGGCCTTGCCTGCTGACTGGTATCCTTCGACGGTGAGAGCCACTTCATACATATTGCCCAGCTCCAGACCGCATTCTGCCCAGGCGTCAAAGTGCTTGGATACGGATATTGTGCCCTCGATCTTATTATCAGCGGCAGTGGGCTTTTCTTTCCTAACGCTCCAGTACTGGTCGAAGGTCTTGGTGCCGTCGATGGATGGCTGATTGACTCTGATGGTCTTGTAGATATCGTATACTGCTCCGTCGACCTCCACTGTGCCCAGTGCCATAGGAGCTCCGGGCGGTCTCCAGGTGCCCCATGATTCGACGATATAAAACTCCACCAGCGGGCTCCTGGTCCAGCCGTACACGCAGAAGTAGGAATTGCCGTCGGGCTCATAGTCCGCGCCGAAGTCAAGGGAGATATCCCCCAGCTCGGTATACTTCTTGGTGCAGTCGTACTTCTGTCCTCTGCGGAAGAGAGCGTTGTTGATATCGCTCCACTCGCAGGAGAAGGTGCCGCCTTTGCTTACTGTGAACTTAGTGGTGCCCTTATCCTTCCACAGCTCATAGCCGTAGCCGTCATAGGTGCCGATCTTGTTCTCGGTGAAGACCTGATCTGATAAAGGAGTCTCGGAGGATACCACCGTCGTCTGATCAGATGGCGGCTGTCCCTGCGGAGATGAGCAGCCTGCCGTCCACACGGCCATACACAGAGCCAGCGCGGACACACAGAGCCTTTTGGATATGCTCTTCATCCAATTACCTCACTTTCTTGTTTATTGAAGTCGCGGAGAGGGCAAGCCCCTGCTCTGCGAGATCCATGTCCGATACAGTAAACTATACTTATTCGGTGTTGCTTTATATTTTACAGTATCTAAGGATCCTTATCAAGGCTTTTTTTGTTAACGATCTATATTTTATTGCTATGATATGCAGGGAACAGAGGTGTACTCAGGATCTGGACAGATCTCACAAAGATACGCGTCACTTTTGTATGCAGATAGGAAATAAATATTTCATTCTTTGTTGACCAGCTAGAGATCATATGGTATAATGAGGATGTTATACTATCATCACAACATTACAGCATCACAGGAGGGTATACAGATGAAGAGCAAGAAGATCATATCTCTGCTGACGGCGATAGTCCTATGCTCGGGCGTGGGCACAGCGGTGCTGGCCGACGAGACAGACGCGGCTGCCGATGCTCAGACAGAGACTGTCACGGAGGCTGCATCCGATGACGTGACCGAGACAGAAGAGGCCGCTCCCGCTGAGGACACAGCCGACGATACAGCCGTCCCCGAGGAGGAGACCGCACCTGCCGATGATACGCCGGTCGTGGATACATCGGCTATCGAAGCCGTTGCAGAAAAGGCAGATGCCATCGAAGACAGCGATGCACTTCTCGAGGATGAGAACGTGCTGTATGCGTACTCAGGCTCATGCGGCCCGACGCTGAACTATACGTTCGATGAAGGGGTGCTCACTATATCGGGCACAGGTGAGATAAGCTCCTACCCATGGAACTCATTCAGGTCGGATATACAACAGCTGGTGATAGAGCCGGGAT
>JAFYEQ010000062.1 GCA_017544185.1 Oscillospiraceae bacterium | reverse complement strand
TCAGATGCCGAGCCCCACTGTCTACAGCAAGGGGGATGAAGCGCTCAAGGAGTGGAACGAGGGTTTCAAGGCTCTCAGAAACGAGGTAAAGGGATCGAAAGGCTGTCTCCTGAAGGATGTCAAGCTCCTCGAGAAGCTGCAAAAGCCCTCTCAGGTCGCCGACAACGAACGCATACAGCGCACTCTCAGGGGTATGGCCATACTGCTGAAGGCCACATCTGAGCATTTCCGCCGCATGAAGCTGGAGGCGCAGGGCATAGACTACTCGGATATGGAGCAGATGGTGTATGAGCTCACCAAGAGACCTGAGATATGCAGAGCCATAAAAGAGGACATCACGGATATATATGTGGATGAGTGTCAGGACGTGAGCGCGATACAGCACGCGATCATCAATGCGCTCTCGGGCGATGAAGGACGCTCGCTGTGCCGTGTGGGAGACATAAAGCAGAGCATATACGGCTTCCGCAGCGCGGCCCCCGACATCATGGAACGGGACATCGAGGACTACAGCATCGACAAAGGCGCAGAGCACCGCAAGATCTTCTTCCAGGAGAACTACCGCTCCTGCGAGCGCATCATAGACTGCGTGAACGAGGTGTTCACGATGTGTATGGACAAGCGCATATCCGAGATAGACTATACCCCCGATGATATGCTCAGAGCCAATATCCACGGCGACTATCCTCCCGTAAAGGTGATGCTGATCACCAAGGATGGAGATCTTGATAATGACGGCAGGATCGAAGCCCAGTGCGAAGCGGTGGGACGGCAGATCCAGGAGTTGGTGGCGAATGGCAGAGGCCTCAAGGATATCGTGATACTCGTCAGGAAGAACAAAGACTCTACCGCTATAGTAGAGCATCTGCGAAAGATGCATATCCCAGTACACTATGACGGCGGCGAGAGCTTCTACGGGCTGTCCGAGATATCCTCGTTCATATCGCTGCTGACGGTGATAGACAACGATCATACCGATACAGAGCTCATAGGCGCATTGCGCAACGTCCCCTTCTGCTTCACCGATGAGGAGCTGGCACTGATACGAGATGCCAAGCCCGACCGATGCTGGTACTACGAGGCGTTCAGATACTGCTGCCAGCGCAATGAGACGGAGCTCGACCGTAAATGCATCGCTGCCCGCGAGCGCATACACGAATGGCGGGAACGGTGCCGTATACTGGATCTGTCCGAGATCGTATGGATGCTCATGCGCGAGAGCGGCATATACGCTGTGCGCGGGGCATACCCCGACGGCAGGCTCCGACAGCTGAACCTGGACTCCTTCTATGGGAGAGCGGTGGAGATGCAGAAGCGCGGCATCATACGGCTTTCCGACTTCCTGCGGGAGATCGGCAAGCTGCGAACGGCTCCCTCCGAAGACACGGGCGATACGCCCGCATCTCTGGGCGAGAGCGATCAGCTGGTCCGCCTGATGACCATGCATAAGTCCAAGGGACTGGAGTTCAAAACGGTGTTCCTTATGCAGCTGCAGAAGGATATGCACAAAAAGCCTCCCACGAGCAAGATGCGTATCAACGTGGGCACCTCCGAGGGATCGGGGGCACCCCTGGGCGTATACATCCCAGTCATATCCCGAAAGAGGCATACCAAACGGCATACCTTCGGCAGTGATGCCTTCACGCAGCGTGAAAAGCGGTCGAAGATAGCGGAGGAGTCCCGCCTCCTGTACGTTGCCATGACACGCGCCATGGAGGAGCTGATCATGGTGGGAGATCTGGACGACAAGGCTGTCGACAGATGGCAGGAGGAGAACAAGCTGTCGCGTATATGGAACACGAAGTCCATGCTCGACCTCATAATGCCGGCGGTGCTGCCCCATACCGGTCTGCCCGAGGTGGGAGAGACGTCCATAGGCGGACAATGGCAGCTCACGGTGGCTGAGCCCCGCAGGATCGTATCGGACGAGCATCCCACGCCTGAGTCCGTGCTCGATGACAATATACGGTCAGTCATCGCATCTGGAGCAGCTCGTCCCGACATGATGTGGACAGGCGGCACCGTGGATGGCTCGCCTTTGAAGACCAGCGTCACATCACTGCTCAGAGATATGGAGACCCATCCCGAGAGATACTCCCCCTGGTCCGAAGAGGAAGAGACTCCCGAGACGAAGCGCCAGCCCGAACATAAGCCCGGGGCACTGCTCTCCGAGATACCCTCCCGCCCGAAGTTCATGGAGGAAGAGAAGGCTTCTGCCACCGATATAGGCTCTGCCACTCACCGCTTCCTGCAGCTCATAGATCTGTCGCTCTTCAGATGGGGCGGCTCATACCGCAGCATAGTCACGGGCGAGATAGAGCGCATGAAGGCAGCGGGCATACTCTCCGAAACGGAGGCCAAGACCATATACGCCAAGGGCGCAGCGGGATTTCTTGAGAGCGAACTGGGACAGGAGCTGATCGCAGCGGAGGAGATCCGCCGCGAGTGGCCGTTCACCATGCAGATAGACGACAGCTCCCCTACTATGATACAGGGTATCATAGATGCCGCCTTCCTGTATGACGGTCAATGGATACTCCTTGACTACAAGACCGACCGTGATACCCGCGAGGAGGTCTTCGTCCCCCGTCATGAGCGCCAGATGAACTGGTACCGCATAGCGGTGGAGAGACTGACGGGCATACCCGTCCGCGAGATGTGGCTCTATGCACTGCGTGCAGAGCAGGCCTTCCCCGTGGCGCGTATGGATCCCATGAGATGACGATGCAGCCCTTCCGGATGGAAGGGCTGCTGATCTTGTTATATAGTTATAGTCTCTACCTTGCCGCCTGCATCATAGGTGACGGTGAGCTCACCGCGATCCAGATCTGCAGCGATGACATGCTTATCGCAGGACCTGATCCGCATGATCTCCGTCAGCTCCTCCCGCTGTCTGTCCTTATACACAGACATATCATCGGAGGTGAACAGCACTCCGCCGCACAGAGCGTTCAGCCGTGCCAGCGCACTGCGCTGCTCCCAGGTCATGGAGGTATGATCGTCCCTGAGCAGGAACACGTCCGGATCGTTCACGAACGCTCTTCCCGAGAGCTGTCGGCGGAAGACGGTATTTTGCATACTGTTCTTTGTGGACGGACGCTCACGGTGCATATGCCGCATATAGAACTTATCGTCCCAGTCCAGCGACACATCACATCCGATACGGCAGTACTCCGCCACACCGAAGGCGCTCGCCAGAGGTACGCCGCAGGCGAGCATGGCCATATCTCCGCAAAGCTCACGCAAAAGCGCCATAGCGTCATGCATCACCTGTCCTCTGGTCCTGTCCTCACGGGGTATGATACACGCCGCATAGAGGAAGTCGGCCTTTATGAGCCCTATCCCCCACCCGCGGAAGGTGTCGAAGACCTGTCTGAGATATGCCCTCAAGCCGTCGTTGTATATATCCAGCGCGTAGTGACAGCTCCAGTTACAGCCCGACTTGACAGGCGCTCCCTTCTTGTCGCGGAGCAGCCAGTCGGGATGAGAGTTTATGAGCTTCGACTTCTCCTCACATACGAATGGCGCGATCCATATCCCGGGCGTGATATCTCTTTCTCGTATCTTACCTATCACGGGCGAGAGCCCCGCGGGGAACTTGTCGGTATCTATATCCAGCCAGTCGCCCACTGCTGTCTGATAGCCGTCGTCTATCTGGAACACATCGCAGGGATAGGTGATGTCCAGCGCTTCAAGGTCGGCGGTGAGCTTCTCTGCGGATATGTCCTGATAGTGCCTGTACCAGCTGGTATACCCCGATATGGGCTTGTCGGTGCGGGGCTTTACCTTCATCAGCTCAAAGTACCTGTCGAACATATCATCCGGTCCTCCCCTGCCTACGAACAGATGGAGCCCCTTATACGCGCCGCTGACCACATGTCCGCGGCAGTCCTTCTGAGCGATGATCTTGGATCTGTCGATACGTGTGGCTATGCCCGTAAAGCCGCTGTCCTCCGAGAGAGAGCCTATGAACTCGATATCCCCCGAGCCGTCGTCGAGATAGCCGTAGGTGAAGCCGTGCTGCTCCCCTTTGGGGTATCGCGCGAAGTCATAGTCGCCGTACCGCGAAAGTGCATACCTATCACGTATGGCACCGGGGATATGGTCTATGCCTCTCATGGTATGTCCCGCAGGGAGCTCTGCGCTGTCCGTCCAGGACTGATAGCCGTTGAGGAATATACGCTCATCCTTGCCGAATTCGTGAGAGAACTCAGCAAAGAGCCGTACTATCGTTATGGCCTGTCTGGTCTGCACGTCGGCAGTTATCACGTCCCCGTCCTGCTTTATTATCAGGTCCGCGAACTTATTGCTGACGGATCTGTCCGTCCTCACTGTAAAGGTGCGTCCGTTGCGTCTGTATGAAAAGGTGACCGCTGTAAGTTCCATCATTTACCTCCCAATGTGTCCATGACCTTCTTCTCGTTGTACATCATGAATACCATGCCTCCTGCGAAGCAGAGCGCTGCTGCGATGAATGCGGTGAGCCTGTAGCCCAGGCCGTAGCCTGCCGTGCCCTTGGGCACATCCTTATTTATAGTAGCTATCGAGGTGAAGAGCAGCATAGCCATGGACTGGCCCATCTTGAACGCGAAGGTACGCGCTGCATAGAACATACCGCTTCGGCTCTCGCCTGTCTGCACCTTGTCAGCCTCGGAGATATCCGCAACTACTGCCTGAGGGAGTATCCCGAGTATGGCCATAGGCACAGCAGCCATGACTGCGATGAGTATCCCGTATGCTACGGGTGGTACGCTTATCATGCCCGCAAAGCCCGTCACCAGGAATGTGCCCGAGAAGAACATGAACGCGAAGGTGATCAGCTTCTTCTTGCCCATCTTCTTTGCAAGTATGTTCACGGGGAGATAGCACACCAGCGATACTCCCGTCATGACAGCGAACATGGGGAACGACCAGGTAGCAGGGAGCCCTAAGAGCACTGTGATATAGAAGGACAGACCTGTCTGGAACAGTGTGAGCCCCACCCAGTAAAGTATATCCGACCCCACGAAGAGCCTGAAGTCCTTGTTCTTGAAGGTCTCTCCCAGCGACTTGAACGCACCGGTCTTTGAGGGAGTGGTGTCGGCGTATACGTTCTCATCTATGGCGAAGGCGGGTATGAGCATACATACCACAGCTACACATGCCAGTATCCCTATGGTGATGCGGTAGCTCCCCGCATACCCTGCTCCGGAGAATATCCCTGCTATATTGGGGACGAGATACGCTATGGCCGTGCCGAAGAAATAGGTCACGGATATATACGTGGAAAGGTCTATACGGTTCTTCTGAGAACGCCCCAGCTCGGGTATCAGAGCATTGAAGGGGGTACAGTAGCAGGTCATGCACAGATAGAACAGCATAGCGCATATGAACAGCGCGATAGTATTGACGGAGGACGTACCGTTCACGGGTGAGCAGAACATCAGCACCGTAACAGCACCGAAGGGTATGGCAGCTGCCCGCATGAAGGGTATGCGTCTGCCGAGCCTGTGCTGCAGCCCATCAGACTTACCAGCTATGAACGGATCTGTCACAGCGTCGAATATACGTCCCACTGCTCCTATGAGCCCGATAGCAGTGAGCCCCAGGATCATGCCCTGCGGCAGGAACGCTACCTGTCCGTTGGCCAGCTCCTCACCGGAGGGCTGAAAAAAGAATACCATCCAGTTCGACACGATGCCCGACAGTATCGACCATCCCAGCTGACCTACAGCGAATAACCACAATATCTTCTTTGAAGCTTCCTTCTTCTCTGTCATGGTACATCCCTCCCTAAGCCTTGATATAGTTCACAGCCATCTCTATCAGGAGCTCCAGCTCCTGCTCTGCGTGAGAAAAGTCATCAGACGGCAGTATCTCACCGCCTATGAACTTCATGCACATGGTATTGAGCGCGTGTCCCAGGGTCTGATAGAGCAGGTCGATACAGCCTATGTCCCGCACTGTCCCATCCTCCAGCCCCGCCTCGTATGCACGTCGGAGCACGGGCTCGAAGTCGATCACGCTCTTCTCATACCTTCTCATAGCGTCATCGGACACGCCCTCCGTAACGATCATGCGGTCGAACTCTTCTATAACGCGCAACAGATCCTTATGGGCAGTGTACAATACTATATACATCCTCATAAGATCCTGCATCTGCTTGAGGCCGCTCTGAGCCTTGAAGGTGTCCGAGTCGAACACGTCTGCGAACAGAGAATGGAGATCGTCCCACAGGAACGTCACCGCAGATGCAGCTATAGCGGTCTTCGTACCGAAATAGCGATAGAGCGATGCCACTCCGATACCGCTGCGCTCCGCGATATCCGTCATCTTCACGTCCTCTATGCCGTGCTCCAAAAACAGCTGGGCCGCACATACCGTAGCCCGCTCCATACGCTTTACCTTCAGAGCGTCTCTGGACAGATCGTCATATGAGGATATTTTGTAAATATTCTCATTTACCACTTGACAAACCCCCGAAAATGAGATAGAATATATCAAAAGGATAGTCAGACTATCATCTGATAGTTAGTCTATCACATATGCGACGATATGTCAATAGATAATTTGTGAATATACTTTGGATAGACATGACCTGTCCGCGATCACTGCTCTTGTAAAGGAGGTGCTGTGGTTTGAGCGTACAGAGCGCACAGAAGTTCGCTTATATAGTCAACACCGTCATGCTGTTCATGGTCATCGGCCTTATGCTGTTCTTCAAGGTCATCGGCGCTGACTTCCTCTTCTATTTCAGCTTTCCCACAACTGCGGTATATATCTTCAATTTTGTACTGATACACAAAAAGCATCTTACGGCCTATCTCTGGACGGTATACGGTATGCTGATACTGTATACCGGGGTGACCACGGTCTGTCTCGGCGAAGACTACGGCTTCCGGCTGTACTTTTTCTCTATGATCACGGTGGTATACGTGGTGGAGTATATGTCCTTCAAGCTCGGCAATAAGGGCGTCAAGGCTCTGTTCATCAGTATAGCCGCTGCTCTTCTCTACTTTGCGTTCATGATATGGGTCAAGATGAACGGACCGATATACGATGTGGACGACAGATACGCTATCTTCTTCTGGATGTTCAACTCAGCTACGGTGTTCGGATATCTGGTGATATACACCAACTATATCATACGTGCCATCATCAGATCGGAGAAGCAGCTGATAGAGACAGCACATATCGACCGCCTGACAGGGCTCTACAACCGTCACTATATGCTCGAGGAGCTGGCTTCCCTGCCCGAGGACGCTGAACAGACAGTTATCGCGCTGGCCGATATCGACGACTTCAAGAAGATCAACGACACCTACGGTCATAATGCAGGCGACGAAGTGCTGAGGGCCATAGGCTCTGCTATGAAGGATATATGCAGCGGCTGGGACACGGCACGGTGGGGCGGCGAAGAGTTCCTGATACTGTGCAGAGGAGATGCCGATACGGTACGATCTCGTCTGGAGGAGCTGCGGCGCAAGATCGCAGACAGCCCCATACATTTTGACGGTGCCGATATCACAGTCACCATAACTCTCGGCATGACACCGAAGGAGAGCGGATGCTCTACGGACGAATGGATAAACAAGACCGACCAGAAGCTCTACACCGGCAAGAAGAACGGGAAGAACACGATCGTACTCTGAGCTGTATGAGCTCAACTATATGAAAGGAAGATGGTCTATGGATCGTTCATCGGTAATATTCGGCAACAAGATGTCCCCCGCGGTGATACGCAGGGCAGAGAAGACACAGCAGGGCTTCATCGACAAGTACGGCGATGACAGAGGGATGACGTATCATCTCTCATCGGTACCCGCTCCCGCCATAGGCGATGTATGGGGCGTGCGTCAGCTGGTGCTGTCAGATGAGACAGACGTGAGCTTCGATGAGAAGTCGGTCATCATCGGCAATATACGCATGGGGTTCGGTCACTACCGCATATCCATGGCGTTGGTCTCCGCTGCTCACGCTTTGGGATACGACCCCTACTGGTTCGACCTCATGTCCTTCAGGGACACCACCGCCTCCAAGATCATAGCAGGTCAGAACGAGCTGTACTCTCTGGGGTCGCGGATATCCCAGAAGTCGAAGGTGTTCAACAAAGCGGTATGGGAGCCTGTGAACAGCGAGGGCTTCCGTAAGCTGGACTACAACTGCTCCGACCAGAAGACCGCAGAGCTGTTCACGCCTGTATACGCCGACCTCCCCCGCGATATACCCTTCATCGCTGCTCATGTGTATCCTGCACAGGGCGCGGTACATGCAGGCCTCACAGATGTAGTGAACGTCATACCCGACAACTGGCCCATGGCATTACATCTTGCCGAGGGCTCACTGCACACCGTACAGACCCCCGGAGCATACCTTGGCTACCGTGCTCTCAGGGGTATGGACAAGAAGCGGATACTCAAGCCAATGCCCGAGGACAGCATAGTCTATACCGGCCACTATATAGATCATGAGATAGTATCCAACATCGAAGCGGACTGTGAGCGCAGGATACGCCGTGCCCGAAACGGCGGTGCAAGGCGCTATCTGCTCACCATAGGCGGCGCTGGAGCGCAGCGGGAGATATACTCCGCAGTCATCAAGCGTCTGATACCCGCAGTAAGGAAAGGCAAGGCAGTACTGCTGATCAATGTGGGCGACCACGCCAATGTATGGGAGGAGCTCAAGCAGGATCTCCCGTACCTCTCAGGAGCCACCGAGCATTTCGATGATATCGGGGAGATACGCACATTCGCCGACGATGCGCTGGACGGCGAGATCAGCGGTATACATGCCTTCTGCAACAAGGACATATTCGCTGCGGTATGGTCCACGAACCTGCTGCTCAGATGCTGTGATATACTCATGACCAAGCCCGGGGAGCTGTCCTTCTATCCCGTACCGAAGCTGATGATCCGCCGTGTTGGCGGTCATGAAGCCTGGGGCGCTATACGTGCGGCCGAGATAGGCGACGGCACCTACGAATGCTCTTCTATGGATGAGATCATGTCTATGCTCCGAATGATACAAAAATGCCCCGATATCATAGAGACCATGTGCGGATATATACTCTCCGCCCACAGGGAAGGGATATATAACGGAGCATACAAGGTGATAGAGCTGGCTGCGAAAAGAAGATCGTGAGCCCCATCATATACACTAAGATCGTCTGCCCTGCGGCAGAGGTTTATGTGCAAAAGCTAAGATCTGATGCTGCGCCCTTGACAAGTCGGGTCGGATGTGTTATGATATAGTAACTGGAAAACAGGCAAGGATGCCGACAGTACGCCGTGGCGTATTGTCGGCATTTTCCATTCAAGGAGGATCTTAAATGAATATGCCCAGGAACGACGTTACCGATTACTTTGGCTGCAATGTGTTCAACGAGGAGACCATGAAGTCTCTGCTGCCCAAGAACGTATACAAGGCTCTGCTCAGCACCCAGCGTCTGGGCACCGCTCTCGACCCCGATGTGGCAGATGTCATCGCCGCATCCATGAAGGACTGGGCGGTATCCAAGGGTGCTACCCACTACACCCATTGGTTCCACCCCCTCACTGGCTACTCCGCTGAGAAGCACGATTCCTTCATATCCCCCACCCACGACGGCAAGGTGATCATGGAGTTCTCCGGCAAGGAGCTGATCAAAGGCGAGCCCGACGCATCCAGCTTCCCGTCGGGAGGTCTCAGAGCAACCTTCGAGGCAAGGGGCTATACCGCATGGGATCCTACGT
>JAFYEQ010000061.1 GCA_017544185.1 Oscillospiraceae bacterium | reverse complement strand
CATATCGTACATGCCAAGGGCTGCGTATATCCCCACCGTGTCAGCCATCAGCTCGTCGAAGAGCCCGTCCTTCTCATGATGATAGAGCCGATGCACTATGAAGTGGGTACACTCATGATATTTGCGTATGGTCATCGACAGAGACAGCCATTCGTCCTCGGTATGTCCCTCGGGCACAAAGCCGCTGTACGCACCATATGACAGAACGACCATATCGCTGGTGACGGCTCTCTTGTCGGTCCGTATCTCCTCGAAGCGGCGGATCCATCCCATCATGTCGCCCGGATGCTCCTTCAGGTACCCCTCTCGCAGAGCCGCGATCTTTTGCCTGTCGATGATGCCGCTGATCATGGCAGCCCCCTGCGAAGCGGGTATATAAGCGAGCTCACAGCGGTATACCATGCAGCGCAAGAACGTCTCGAACGCCGATCTGTCATGCAGGGTCACCACGGGCACACTGCCCGCGGGGGTATCCTCTATTATGATACTGTCCCGGTCGTCCATGACGAAGTGGGACAGATCCGCACCTGTAGGTGTCTGTCCCTGCAGGGCTTTTTTATAGAGAGGTGCATCCCTGCCGGGGAGAAGGTACAGCTGTCTGAACTGTTCCGCCAAGGCGGGGAGCACCTGTTTTCCGTATATCTCTTCCATATCATTCGACCATAAATATGAGCAGCGCCACGAAGCTTGCGAAAAGCTCGGATATGTATATCGCACAGGGGACGGTCACGGTGTCGTATTCGCTCGGTGACCACAGCTCCACCGCTGCGCCGACGGCTGCGGCGGGGAGCGTTATCAGCAGCAGCTCCGGTGCGAAGGAGGTATGATGCATCAGCATCAGCGTGCCGCACAGGGCAGATACGAGGAACATGGCAGCCGTCCCCTCGAGAGACTTCTTGCCGTCGGTGTGAGGTATGCCACTGTGTTTGCCGAAGGGTATGCCTATCAGCGCGGCTGCCGCATCTCCCGTGCCCCACATGATCACGGCTACAGCGGAGAGCATGAGCCCGCCTCTCAGCAGACCGTCGGCTACGGAGAGCACGGCGACGGTCAGGAAGTATACTATAAGGCTGCGCTTGATCTCGCCCTTGCTCTTCTCCACGAAGAAGCCGCTGAACCAGTCAAAGTGCTCAAGTATCATCAGAACGGGATAGAGCCCGACAGCCACGCATACCCATGCCGCCGTCACACACCACCATCGGATCCCTGCCTTGTCAGCTCCGGTCATCACCAGCGCCACAGCAGTGAACGCCACGATGTGGAGCAGCTTGCGGAACACAAAGGACGGTATCGCGGTATGCCTTTTCAGCGGTATCAGCAGGGCGACGCACGGGAGTATATATACCCCTAAGTGTATAAGACACAGGGCTATGTCGCATATGGCAGACATCATAGGATATAGGCATCCACGATCTCGCCGTAGTAAGCCGTATGTATGTCATTGTCAGCGTAGAAACGGGACCGTACGTCGCTGTCGTATGCGTCGATGTCCTGCACCTGCTTGTATACCACCTTACATTCGAGGGTCAGGGGGATCTCCTTGATCGCGGGGACATCTGCGGATATGCCGTCTACGAGAGTGAAGCCCATGTCGGCTATCTTGTCCGTGTCACGGCCGGACTTGCTGCCGCAGTACCCTATGACCTTGCGCATGAAGTCGGGGTCGGTGTCCTTGGTAGGGATATTTACGGTGAAACGGCCGGTCTTGTCTATGAACTCCTTGGTGAAGCGGCTCTCGCGCACGAAGGTGATGAATATGGGCTTGTTCCACTCTATGCCGATCATGCCCCAGGATATGGCCATGGTATTCGTCCTGCCGTCTGCCTTCGCGGTAAGGAGCACGCCCTTTCGTACAGCATCCATGATCTGGGATGTATAGTCGAATACGTCTATCTTCTGCATATATGCCCTCCTTCAAAGCTCGCTTTTAAAGCTTGCTTTATAGTCATGCCGCACCCGAAGGGGTGCGGCAATATATCACTTTGCTACTATTTTGCTACAATGTTCACCAGTCTGCCCTTGACGTAGAGCTCCTTGATGATGCTCTTGCCGTCAATGGCGGAGGCTATGGTCTCGTTGGCCTTGGCAGCGGCGATGGCGGTATCGTTGTCCGCATCGGTGGGGATAGTCACCCTTGCGCGTACCTT
>JAFYEQ010000005.1 GCA_017544185.1 Oscillospiraceae bacterium | reverse complement strand
GACCAGCCCGGTACTTATGTATACCGTGTATTGGATCAGAAAAGCGACAGTACGGCCGATGTGCATGACAAGAGGGTATACCTTGTTACCATATACGCTGAGGCCGAGTCGGACGATAAGCTCAAGACCGCTGTGTCCAGCTCAGATGTGAACGGTGACAAGCCGGACCTTATACTCTTTGAGGATAAGATCGCCGGGGACAATATACCGGACCCGCATCCTCACTACGATCCCTTCTATCCGCATGACGATCCCGGCGAGCCCGTCGTCATGACGCCTAAGCCTGCCGAAGATACGTCCGTACCTGAGGATCCTTCATCCGGTGCTCCCAGCTTCGGTGATGGTCTGTTCATAGACGTAGGCACCTTCGTGAAGATGATAGACCCGCCTGCGACGGAAGCAGAGAAGCAGGAGATAGCGATGTTGGAGGAGTCCTTCATAGGCGGCATACCTGTGCTCTATCTGGTGTGTGCAATAGTCCTCCCGCTTATCGGTGTGATCGTGTCAAGATGCTCGAAAAAGAAGGAATGAATGGCTCATGTATAAGACATGAGCCGTTTTTTTATAGCATACTGCCGTGGAAGATCTGTGAAATACTTACGAAATATCCGATAAGATTTAGAAAGATATTGACATTTACAGAAAAATCTGCTAAAATATGACTAGGGCGGTGTTGTTTTATCTTAAGAGCATTTCAAGAGCCGCCCCGAACAGCAACAGTAAACATCAAGAACTTACTTCAAGGAAAAGGATGGTCGAGATGGGACTATTTGACAAATTGGTGATGAAACTCAAGAACATGAATAATGAAGATCTTTCCGAGGCGGAAGAGCTCGTTGAAGAGACCGCAGAGGAAGTATCTGTCGAGGATACTGCCGCCGAGGAGACGGAGCCCGCTGTTTCTGAGGCTCCCATAGAGGAGGCTGCTCCCGAGGCTGAGGAGACGGCTAAGTCTGAGGAAACGGCCGAAGAGCCTGCGGTCGAAGGAGCTGCGTCCGATGAGACCGAAGAGGCCGCTGTGGAAGAGGATGCTGCAGAGCCTGAAGAGCCCGCAGAGCCCGAGACTATAGAACCGTCCATATTCCTCAATGAAGTGCGTCATACGGTGCTTGTCATGGAGAAGGACGAGATGTGCCTGAGGGTGATCATTGGCGTGCTCTCCGAGGAGTATACTGTCAAGACCGTGGGCGGCAAGGACGATATCTTCGCGATGCTGGATGCGGATGCCGATGATATCGCTCTCGTTATCGTGGACGCTGACAGCGCCGATGGTATCGAGGTCGTGCGTGTGCTGAAGGACGAGCATGGCATACAGTCGCTGGCGATGACCTCCGATCCCGAGAAGGGCGTGAAGGCCATCGAAGCAGGCGCTATGGATTTTATCTCAAAGCCTCTGCCCGCTATACCTATTATCCGCACGAGAGTGGACAGATGCGCAGAGCTGACCAACAGCAGGTCGCTGATCGGCGCTACCGAGTGCGACGACAATACCGCCCTCTACAATGAAGATTATTTCGAGCACTATGTGGGCATGTTCGACAGGCATCATCCCGATGTGTCCATGGATGCCGTGATAGCCGTGATAGGCAATCTGGATCTGATGCGCAAGCACTACGGCAGGAAGCTGGCCGACGAGGTGCTCCATTCTGCGGGCAGGGCCGTTAAGCGCGTTCTCGACAGTACAGGCGGCTACGGCTGCCGCAGCGGCGACGATCTGCTGATATACATGCCTCATGCCGAAAGCTACAACAAGCTGGTGGATGACATCTCGTCCCAGCTGGAGATAGATCCGTCTGTAGCTGAGAAGACCCGCATATGCCTCGGCGTATACTCCGACGTGGACAAGAGCATATCCACAGAACGCCGCTTCTCTCGCGCAAGGATCGCGGTACAGTCCGTGCTCAAGACGTATACCGACAGGATCGGGGTATACAACTCCGATATGCACGATGAGGCCCTGTTCAAGGAGCAGATCCTGGGCGAGTTCCTGTCCTCCCTCAAGAACGACAGGTTCAAGATCTACTATCAGCCTAAGTTCGACATCAGAGGGGACAAGCCCGTGCTCTACAGTGCGGAGGCCCTTGTAAGATGGGATCATCCGCAGCTGGGCATGCTGAGCCCCGGAAGGTTCATAGGCCTTCTCGAGGAGAACGGTCTGATCACGCAGCTGGACAGATACGTATGGAGCAAGGCTGCGGCTCAGATAAGACGCTGGAAGAACGAGTTCGGCTATTCCGTGCCCGTATCCGTCAACGTGTCCAATATCGATATGCTGCTGCCGCTGCTGAAGGATATATTCAAGGAGATACTCCAGAAGTACCAGCTCAGCAACGACGATATCATACTGGAGATCACTCAGGCTGCCTACGACAGCGACAATGCCAACAAGATCATATCCGCTGCTCAGGAGATGCGCGGTATGGGCATGGGCATGCGCATAGAGGTGGGCAATGTGGGCGCCGGCTTCTCGTCCATCGGTATGCTGTCGCGTATGCCTATCGACGTACTGAAGATAGATATGCAGTTCGTGCATGATTCCCTTGGCGACAACAAGGATATGAGCATGATCGAGCTGATCATAGACATAGCCGACTACCTCAATGTTCCCGTGCTCGCAGAGGGCGTTGAGACTCTGGATCAGTATCTGCTGCTCAAGGCTCTCGGATGCGATCTGGTACAGGGCTACTACTTCTCCAAGCCCGTGCCCAGAGAGGAATTCGACCGCTTCATCAAGGAGGCAGGCTTCGAGAGGGCAGGCTTCGTACAGGAGGGCAGGAAGAACTACATCAGTATCTCCAAGGCTCTCACAGGCGAATACGAAGGTATATTCTACATCGATGTCAATACCGACCACTATCTGCTGTTCTACTCGGGCAGCAACGGAGAGTTCCGCATCCACACCAGCGGAAAGGACTTCTTCAAGGATGTGGATCAGATCGTACCTACCTTCGTGGTCGAGGAGGACCGCGAAAGGATCGCGGATCTGCTGGCAAAGAACAAGCTCATGCAGTGGATCGGGTCGGACGAGCCCTTCTCTACGCATTTCAGACGTGTGGACGACGGCGAGGGAGCGCTGTGTACTCTGGAGTCCATACACACAAGGAACCAGGACGATCATCATATCGTTCTCGGTATACGTCCTCCCACGGACAGTGCGAAGTAGTCGCATGGACGTCGGATGATCTCATGATCGTTTGCGTGACTCCCCGCCTCAGGCGGGGAGCACTCTTGTTGATATACCGTATATGCCCAGATCTGTACACATTGTATAATATCAACAGATCTGGGGCGTGATATTTCACAGATCTCACAGTGGAAAAATAACTCGTTTTCTGCTATAATATAATCAAGGCGCTGTGTGTATACGTAGACTCGTGTACGTGCAGTGATCAACGATAACATCGTAAAATATGAGCGTATGGAGGTAGATCCCAATGGCAAACAAATGGGTGTACATGTTCACAGAGGGCGACATGACGATGCGCAATCTTCTCGGCGGTAAAGGTGCGAACCTTGCTGAGATGACCGGCATAGGTCTTCCCGTTCCTCAGGGCTTCACCATCACTACTGAGGCTTGTACTCAGTACTATGAGGACGGACGCAAGATCAACGACGAGATCATGGCTCAGGCTCTGGAAGGCGTCAGAAAGATGGAAGAGATCAACGGAAAGAAGTTCGGTGATAAGAACAATCCTCTTCTCGCTTCTGTTCGCTCCGGTGCAAGAGCTTC
>JAFYEQ010000060.1 GCA_017544185.1 Oscillospiraceae bacterium | reverse complement strand
CATACTGTCTCATCCTTTCTATCATCATATAGCACAAAAGCACCCTTATCTTTCCTGTATGGAACGGCAGGGATGCCCTTATCATCAAGTACAGATAAACATCGTACCCGACATACTGCCAATACTCATGTATCATCCATACCTCTTATTATACCATGTTTTTGTGTGATCGTCAACTGTTTCGGCAAAATACCACAGTACCGCACAAGAGCCGTCGGACAGCGTCCGACGGCTCGATCCTTATTTCCTGGACTTGACGATCTCATCTACGATGCCGTACTCCAGAGCCTGCTGCGCATTCAGGTAATGGTCGCGCTCGCAGTCCTCGACTACCTTGTCGTAATCCTGTCCCGTGGCATCTGCGATCATATGATTGAGCATATCCTTCAGTGAGAGGGTATGCTCCACGCGGATCTTCAGATCCGTGGCCTGACCGTAGGGCGTGGAGCCCAGCACCTGATGTATCATCACCTCGGAGCGGGGGAATATCCTCCTCTTGCCCTTGGTGCCGTGCATGAGTATCAGAGATCCCATCGAAGCGGCGCATCCCACACAGGTGGTGATGATGTCGCACTTTACGGTCTGCATCATATCTATCATGGCAAGACCGTCTATGACACTGCCGCCGGGGCTGTTGATGTAGATATTGATGGGCTTGGAGTCGCTGAGCGCCTCCAGTACCAGCAGCTGCTTGATGAAAAAGCATGCGACCGCGTTGGTTATCTCACAGTTGATGTAGATGAGCCTCGACTCCGCGATGACGGATATGGAACTGCCGTCCTCGAACGATATGCTGCGCTCGTCTATCTGTATGCCTTCCCGTGCCATAGTCATCCTCCTTTGCACAGACCGCGGGGATCGTGTATGTGAAACTATATTACCACATTTTTGCCGTGTTGTCAAGATGATAGTCATAGGTCGGCCGATGGACTTAAGGTCTTATATGATAGTTTTGTGAAATTTGAAAATTTTTCCATAGACCTCTTGACAAATCCGCAAAATGGTGTATAATGATATTAGCACTCAGAGGATAAGAGTGCTAACAGTCAGTAACATCAAGTGATGATCAACGGAGGCGGGTATGGACGACAGAAAGCTAAAGATACTGGCAGCAGTCGTTGACGAGTATATCCGTACCGGTGAGCCCGTAGGCTCCAAGGCCATAGCCGGCAAGCCGGGGATCAAGGTGTCATCCGCTACTATCAGGAACGATATGGCGCTGCTGGAGCAGCTGGGATATCTGGAACAGCCTCACACATCTGCAGGGCGCATTCCCACATATGCGGGATACAGGCTCTATATAGAGCAGCTGATGCCCCGCGGAGACCTCTCCTGTGAGGAGATGGAGATGCTGGACCGGGCTCTGGATACCGACAGTCCCTCCGAGGAGGTGCTCATCGAGAACGCATCCAAGGCTCTCGCACAGATCACCCATTGCGCTGCGGTGTCCAATATCTCCCCAAGGTTCTCTGTGATCGCCAAGGTGGACGCAGTCCCTACGGGCAGACATATGTATGTCCTTCTGATGATCACGTCGTCGGGCAATATACAGAACAAGGTGTGCCGTCTGGAGTTCGACCTTACCCATGAGCAGCTGGAGTTCTTCAAGAACTATATGACCGATCGGCTCTCGGGGGTATCGGTGGACAGTCTGTCAGATGTGATGATAGACAGACTGGCGGAGGCCATGGGCGCGTACATGGTGACGCTGTCGCCTTTGCTCAAGGGCGTCATGGATCTTGCCCGCGGCTTTATGGAGAGCGATGTCACCGTCAGCGGTGAGCGGAACCTCATCGAGAGGAGCGACATAAGCACGGCTGACGTGCTCAGGTTCCTCGAGCAGAAGGGCGAACTCTCGCGGATGATCGACGACAGCTTCAGCGACCTTCGGGTGCTCTTCGACGGAGACGGTATGGTGATCGGCAATTCCAGCATGCTCATGTCGCCCATCAAGAGGGCGGGACGCACTGCAGGATCGCTGAACCTCATAGGTCCCATGAGACTGGACTATTCCAAGATGATACAGTATCTCACCTATCTTACCGACAAGATCAGCGAGATACTTACGGAGAACTCCGAAGAATACAGACTGATAACCATAGAAGATAAGAGGAGGCTTTGATAATGAACGATAATATCGAGAACGAGAACATCGGGGATGCTCCTCTTGAGGAGGATATCACCGAAGAGCAGGCGGAGGATACCGCTGCTCCCGAGGCCGATGCCGCTCCCGATGCAGAGGAGACAGATACCGCAGCTGATGCGGAGGAGGATCCTCTTGAAAGGATAGCGAAGCTGGAGGAGGAGCTGGCGGCCGAGAAGGAGCGCTATCTCAGGCTCGACGCGGAGTACTACAACTACCGCACCCGCTCCGTCAAGGAGAAGTCCGAGGCCTACGACAACGCCACGGCTCAGGCGGTATCCGAGATACTCACCGTAGTGGACAACTTCGAGCGTGCTCTTGGTACGGAATGCTCCGACGAGAAGTTCAAGAGCGGTATAGAGATGATCTTCCGACAGTACCAGACCATACTGGAAAAGCTGGGCGTCAAGGAGATCGAGGCGCTGGGACAGACCTTCGATCCTAATCTCCACAATGCTGTCACCAGCATCGAGGACGAGGAGAAGGGCGACAACGAAGTCGCAGCGGTGCTCCAGAAGGGCTACACCCTCGGCAAGCGCGTGATACGTCCTGCGATGGTCAGCGTTGCTAATCCGTGATAGAAAGGTAACGAGGGTACTTGTTCCCTTGTCCCCTCGTTCCCTAGTTCCCTTATACACAATGTCAATGATAGATAATGAAAGGAAATGATCTTATGAGCAAGATAATCGGTATCGACTTAGGTACTACCAACTCCTGCGTAGCAGTAATGGAAGGCGGCTCTGCAGTCGTCATCCCCAATTCCGAGGGCGCACGCACAACTCCGTCCGTAGTCGGCTTCACCAAGACTGGTGAGAGACTGGTAGGCCAGGTGGCTAAGCGTCAGGCTGTCACCAACGCTGAGAAGACCGTGTCCTCCATCAAGCGCCACATGGGCAGCGACTACAAGGTGGACATCGACGGTAAGAAGTATACTCCTCAGGAGATCTCCGCTATGATCCTCCAGAAGCTGAAGGCTGATGCAGAGGGCTATCTGGGCGAGACCGTCACCGAGGCTGTCATCACAGTTCCCGCATACTTCACCGACGCACAGCGTCAGGCTACCAAGGATGCAGGTCAGATCGCAGGCCTCAACGTAAAGCGTATAATCAACGAGCCTACGGCTGCTGCTCTTTCCTACGGCATAGACAAGGAAGCTGACCAGACCGTCATGGTATACGACCTGGGCGGCGGTACCTTCGATGTATCCATCATCGAGATGGGCGACGGCGTACAGGAAGTAAAGGCTACTGCCGGCAACAACCACCTGGGCGGCGATGACTTCGACCAGAGGATCATCGACTGGATGGTAGACAGCTTCAAGGCATCCGACGGAGTAGACCTCTCCAAGGACAAGATGGCTCTCCAGAGACTCAAGGAAGCAGCAGAGAAGTCCAAGATAGAGCTTTCCTCCACTCCCACATCTACTATCAACCTTCCCTTCATCACCGCTGATGCAACAGGCCCCAAGCATCTCGAGCTCACCCTCACCAAGGCTAAGTTCGACGAGATGACCGCAGACCTGGTAGAGTCCACTATGGGCCCTGTACGTCAGGCTCTCTCCGATGCAGACATGACCCCCAATGATATCAATAAGGTCCTCATGGTAGGCGGTTCCTCCAGAATCCCCGCTGTACAGGAGGCTATCAAGAAGTTCATGGGCAAGGAGCCCTTCAAGGGCATCAACCCCGATGAGTGCGTAGCTCTCGGTGCAGCTCTCCAGGGCGGTGTGTTCACAGGCGATGTTACAGGCATGGTGCTCCGTGATGTAACTCCTCTGTCCCTCGGTATCGAGACCGCAGGCGGAGTATGCACCAAGATGATCGAGAGAAACAAGGCTATACCCATCAAGCATTCTCAGGTATTCTCCACCTACGCTGACAACCAGACCGCTGTTGATATCAACGTTCT
>JAFYEQ010000059.1 GCA_017544185.1 Oscillospiraceae bacterium | reverse complement strand
TGATGACATACACTATACCGACCATATCCATTTCGATAAGATCGGCGACGGTAAGATCACGGGCTGGGCGGGGATATGTCTGCGCACCAGTGCGTACTATGTAGATGAGACCGTTGAGTTCGATGTACGGTGCACCGACGGGAGGTTCTCCCTTGAAGATGTGCGTATGGTACGGGAGAGCAGGTGGGGACAATGACTGTCGGTATGCACACCGACCGGTCGATGATGATATGATCATATTTGCTGATATAGACGGGACGATGCGGGACTACCAACTGGGGTTCCTGCCGTCATCTGCGGCCGCACTGGATGAGGCGGCAAAGAACGGACATACCCTGATGCTCTGCACGGGGCGCACTGTGGGCATGATACCCTATGATGTGCCGCTGGACAAGTTCGACGGGATGATATGCGGCGGAGGCTGTCATCTCTCCTACAAGGGAGAGGTTTTCAAGGATCTGTATATAGAGGACAGCATCATGATGCGGTACCGCCGTTTCTTCGAGGAGCAGGGCGTGCCCTATGCGCTGGAGACCTATCAGGGGATATTCATGGCCCGTGAGATGGGCGAGCTCATGGCGGTGGAGCTGTTCAGGACCAACGATCCCGCGTCGGCGGATGCAGTGGGACTGCGCACCGAACGCATAGATGTGTCGCGCAGGCTGGCGGAGTTCGATGAGCGGGGCCTCAGTGCCAGCAAGATCTCCTTCTGCCTCACTCCCGAGCAGTACCGTTCCTTCGTCGTGTCCGACGAGGACAGGCTGACGCTCATCGTCTTCCCCCGTTCCGCAGACGGGTACTACCACTGCGAGATGGTAAGGAGCGGCTGTGACAAAGGCACGGCCATCAAAGAGATGGTAAGGCACATCGGGGCTGACATGGCCGACACTCTTGCTGTGGGCGACAGCATGAACGATGCAGATGCCTTCCGTGCGGCTGCTCGCGCTCTGTGCATGGGCAACGGCTCGGAGGATATCAAGGCGCTGGCGGATATGGTATCCGCGCCCTGCGCAGAAGACGGGTTCTACAAGGGCCTGAAGATGATGGGGCTCATATAGTTAGGAGTTAGGAGTGAGGAGTTAGGAGTCGGCGGGAGAGTTGAGCGTTGAGAGTTAAGAGTTGAGACGCTCGTGACGGCGGCGGTCTATGCCCCTACCGCTTTGGACTTGATACGGAGTAAATATGTACGAGAACGAAGATACGATATCCCGCGCCGTGCTGGTCACGGTGGATACGGGAGAGTTCGACGCTGAGGTGTCGATAAAGGAGCTGCGGGAGCTGGCGCGTACCGCAGGGGCTGAGACGGCCGCTATGGTGATACAGAAGCGTCCGTCGCCCGACCGCGCTACATATATAGGCAGCGGCAGACTGGAGCAGCTGAAGGGCGAGGCGGAGATGCTGGGCGCGGATCTGCTCATATTCGACTGTGAGCTGACTGCGGATCAGACGCGCAATATAGAGAACATCACCGACATACGCGTGATAGACCGTACCACGCTGATACTGGATATATTCGCCATGCGTGCGGCATCCGCAGAGGGACGCATACAGGTGGAGCTGGCTCAGCAGAAGTATCGTCTGGCCCACTTGGCCGGCAAGGGCATACAGCTCTCCCGTCTGGGCGGCGGTATAGGTACCCGCGGTCCCGGTGAGACCAAGCTGGAGACGGACAGGAGGCATATACGCTCGCGTATAGAGCAGCTCAAGGACGAGCTGGAGCAGATACGCCGTCATCGTGACCTGATACGCAAGCGCCGCCAGAAGGACAGCGTACAGACCTGTGCCATCGTGGGGTATACCAACGCGGGCAAGTCCACGCTCCTCAATGCGCTCACGGGCGCGGGGGTGCTGTCGGAGGACAAGCTGTTCGCTACGCTGGACGTGACCACGAGGGCTCTGTCCCTTCCCGACGGGCGGGAGGTGCTGCTGTCGGACACGGTAGGGCTCATACGCCGACTCCCCCATGAGCTGGTGGATGCCTTCCGCTCCACGCTGGAGGAAGCGGCGAATGCGGACATAATAGTCAACGTGATAGATATATCCTCCGATACCGCGGAGGAGGAGCAGCGGGTGACAGACGTACTTTTGGCAGAGCTGGGCTGTGCCGATATCCCGCGAATACTGGTGCTCAATAAGTGCGACAAGCTCCCCGGGGCGGAGAACATCCCCGAGGACGATACCACGGTAAGGATATGCGCCAAGACGGGAGAGGGCTTCGACAGGCTCCTGGCTGCGGTAGCGAAGGCGCTCCCCGGAGGTCACAGGCGCATGACGCTCACTATACCCTATGATAAGATGGGGCTCATCAACGCCATCATAGAGGACGGCGGCAAGGTGTTCTCCACGGATCACACCGCTGAGGGCGCGGTGATAGACTGCCTGATCAGTGATAAGATCCTGGGCAGGATAGGGCAGGGATGAGAGAGCGTAAGAAGATAGGGAAACGGGCAGCGGTCATAGCTGTGCCGGTCGTGCTGATACTGTATGACTGGATCTTCGGGATGATCCTGCCCGTGCCCGATGCGTTCATATGTGCGTATCTCACACATAACAGGGCGGAGCTGGACAGCATCGCCGATGATATCGGTGAGATCGGAGATCTGACAGGTCGGGCGGGTATCGACCGAACGGAGCTTGGCCGTATAAAGGTGAAAGATCCCGAGATGTACCGAAAGCTCGTCAGGATATCCTATATGGGCAAGATATATGATGTGAGCGTATACAACGATGATGAGTTCGGCAGGGTGGTAGACTTCGATATCGCCTCGCTGCAGAGCAAGCACCTCGTCCGCATGGAGCGTGAGCCCCATGACCGCAGAGAGGACATGGAGGACGGCAGCACCGTCTGGGCGGAGGAGTACAGACATATCGCTGACGGATGGTATATACTGGATATGAGGTGATCGGATGATCGTTCGATCATATCTCGTGCTGATAAAACAGCACATAAACAGTGTAGAACGACACATTCGACAGCACATTGACAGTGATCTGTGCAATGTGTATATATTTCCTGTATATATCATCAGATCTTCTACATCCTCTCCACTTGCAAAAGCGGGGAGGATGTGCTATAATATTATTCGTGACTTTATAGTCACAGATATGCGATGAAGCGGAAGGTTGCCTGCGGTGTGCAGGGGAATTTCCGCAGAGTATGTCAGGTCTTTGAACCGGGCGAAAGGCGATACAGCACAGTCAGTGCGTTCACTGTCGGATGTATGTCCGATAGGCGTGTGTCAGTGTGTGCCTTGAGAGCCGTGGTAAACCGTGGGTCTTAAGGTGTTTTTGATCTGTAGACCGTGACACGCACGGCGACGTTGCAAGGAAGGTATCGCCCCCCTTAACAGGAGGAATAGCAATGGCAGAAACAGGCAAGATCAGGATCAGGATCAAGGGCTACGATCATGCAGTCGTAGACGCTGCTGCAGCAAAGATAGTCGATGCTGCCAAGAGGAGCGGCGCTAAGGTATCCGGCCCCATCCCTCTTCCTACCGACAAGGAGATCATCACCATCCTTCGTGCGGTACACAAGTACAAGGACAGCCGCGAGCAGTTCGAGCTGAGAACTCACAAGAGACTGATCGATGTGCTCCGTCCCACAGCCAAGACGACCGAGGCCCTTCACGGCCTTGAGCTTCCCGCAGGCGTGGACATCGTGATGGAAGTAAAGTAAGCTACTTCCAAAAGATGTACTACTGTGGGTCAATGTCGACGAGAGTCGACCAATAACCATAGGGAGGAATATCAATGACAAAAGCGATCATCGGACGTAAGATCGGTATGACACAGATCTTCGATGAGTCCGGCAAGGTGATCCCGGTGACTGTCATAGAGGCAGGCCCCTGCGTAGTCGTTCAGAAGAAGACTGTTGAGAACGACGGCTACAGCGCAGTACAGTGCGGCTTCGGTGACATCAGGGAGAAGCTTGTCAACAAGCCCATGAAGGGCCACTTCGCTAAGGCTGACACAGCTCTGAAGAGATATCTCAGAGAGTTCAGGCTCGATGATGCTGAGAACTACAGCGTAGGCGACGTGATCAATGCTGATACTTTTGCCCCCGGCGACATCGTAGATGTATGCGGTACATCCAAGGGTAAGGGCTATCAGGGTACGATCAAGAGGAACAACAACCACAGGCTCAAGGAGACCCACGGTTCGGGTCCTGTTGTAAGACAGGCAGGTTCCATGGGCGCATGCTCTTCCCCTTCGAGAATATTCAAGGGCAAGGCTCTCCCCGGTCATATGGGTGCTGAGAGGGTGACCATCCAGAACCTCGAGATCGTGAAGGTAGACGCTGAAAATCATCTTATCGCAGTAAAGGGTGCGGTCCCCGGTCCCAAGAACGGCATCGTCACCATCGTTGACTGCGTTAAGAAGGCTTAACGAAGGAGGAAACGATAATGCCAACAGTTAAGGTACTCAACATGGCAGGCAGTGAGGTCTCCTCTATCGAGCTTTCTGATGCTGTATGGGGCATCGAGCCCAACAAGGCAGCTATGCATACTATGGTAGTGAACTACCTTGCTAATCAGAGACAGGGCACACAGTCCACTCTTACCCGTACCGAGGTAAGAGGCGGCGGCAGAAAGCCCTGGAGACAGAAGGGCACAGGCCACGCAAGACAGGGTTCCATCCGTGCTCCCCAGTGGACACACGGCGGTATCGCTCTCGGCCCCAAGCCCAGGAGCTATCGCTTCACTGTCAATAAGAAGCTCAGAAGACTTGCTCTCAAGTCTGCTCTCTCCTCCAAGGTGCTCGACAGCGAGCTGATCGTTATCGACAATATCACCATGGAAGACTACAAGACCAAAGAGATGGTAGCTATGCTCTCCGCAGTCGGTGCTGACGGCAAGGCTCTCATCGTATGCAGCGAGAAGAACGACAAGGTCATCAAGTCTGCTGCTAATATCCCCGGCGTGAAGACCGCTCTGGTCAACACCATCAACGTATACGACCTGCTCTGCTATGACAAGCTCGTCATATCCAAGGATGCAGTCGCTAAGATCGAGGAGGTGTACGCATAATGATCGCTCAGGACATCATTATAAAGCCTATCATCACCGAGAAGAGCATGGATGCTCTCCAGCAGAACAAGTACACCTTCAAGGTAGCTAAAGATGCTAACAAGATCCAGATAGCTAAGGCTGTTGAAGAGCTGTTCGGCGTAGACGTCAAGAGCGTCAACACCATGCACGTAAGAGGCAGACAGAAGAGAGTCGGCATGTCCGTCGGCAAGACTGCCTCCTGGAAGAAGGCTATCGTTACCCTCAAGGAAGGCTCAAAGACCATCGAGTTCTTTGACGGCCTCATCTGATGAGGGTCGCGTCCCGCGGGACGCTCAGGTATAGAGATGCGGGGACATCCCCGTTGATCTCTGCAAAATAAGGAGTTGATCAAAATGGCTATAAGATCATATAAGCCTACATCTCCGTCGAGACGTCAGATGACTGTCACCGATTACAGCGAGCTTTCCAAGGTAGCTCCCGAGAAGAGCCTTCTGGCTCCCCTCTCCAAGACTTCCGGCAGGAACTCCTACGGTCGCATCACTGTTCGTCACAGAGGCGGCGGAAACAGAAGAAAGTACAGGATCATAGATTTCAAGAGAGACAAGCAGGGCGTGAACGCTGTTGTCAAGACTCTTGAGTACGATCCCAACAGAAGCGCGTTCATCGCACTCGTTGAGTATGAGGACGGCGAGAAGAGATACATCATCGCTCCCTACGGCCTCAAGGTAGGCGATACCGTAAGAGCAGGCGCAGATGCCGACATCAAGCCCGGCAACGCTCTGGCTCTCAAGGATATCCCTGTAGGTACCTTCATACACAACATAGAGCTCTACAAGGGCAAGGGCGCACAGCTCGTTCGTGCAGCCGGCAACATGGCTCAGCTCATGGGCAAGGAGAACGGCTACGCTCTCGTAAGGCTCCCCTCCGGCGAGATGAGGAACATCGCTCTCGACTGCATGGCTACCATCGGTCAGGTCGGTAACATCGACCATGAGAACGTAAATCTCGGTAAGGCAGGACGTAAGCGTCATAAGGGCATCCGTCCTACCGTAAGAGGTTCTGTCATGAACCCCAACGACCATCCTCACGGCGGTGGTGAAGGTAAGTCCCCTGTCGGCCGTCCCGGACCTGTTACCCCTTGGGGCAAGCCCGCACTTGGCTACAAGACCAGAAAGAACCACAACCGTTCGGATAAGTTTATCGTAAGGCGCCGCAACGGCAAATAACTCATAGGAATTAAAGCGTACGGCCATGTTGCTGTACAGCCATAAGATGCACAGGCGGTGTCGGCCCGGCCGCACATCCGCTGTGTATCATATAAAAGGAGTAGACCGATGAGCAGAAGTATAAAAAAGGGTCCTTACGTGCAGGAAGCTCTCTATAAGAGAGTAGTTGCCATGAACGAGGCAGGCGAGAAGAAGGTCCTCAAGACCTGGAGCAGATCCTCCACTATCTTCCCTGATTTCGTAGGTCATACATTCGCAGTGCATGACGGCAGAAAGCACGTTCCCGTATATGTAACAGAGGATATGGTAGGCCACAAGCTCGGTGAGTTCGCACCTACCAGGACTTATAAGGGTCATGCCGGCTCTAAGACATCCAACAACGGCAAATAAGGAGAGGAGTTCATCTAATGGAAGCAAGAGCATCACTTAAAAACGCTCGTATTGCACCCAGGAAGGTACAGATCGTCCTCGACCTTATCAGAGGCAAGGATGTAACGACCGCTATGGCAATACTCAAGTACACGCCCAAGGCTGCGTGTGAATATCTCGAAAAGCTCCTTGCATCGGCAGTTGCCAATGCAGAGAACAATCTGGGCCTTGACAAGGAGTCCCTCGTGATCTCCGAGTGCTATGTTAGCCCCGGACCTATTCTCAAGAGGATCATGCCGAGAGCACAGGGCAGAGCGTTCCGCATCAACAAGAGAACATCCAATGTTGTCATTGTTGTATCGGACAATGCCTGAGTTTAGAAGGAGGTCAATATGGGACAGAAAGTAAACCCCCATGGAATGCGTGTCGGGATCATCAAGGACTGGGATTCCCGCTGGTTCGCACCTAAGGCTTCCTACGGCGACACTCTCGTTGAGGACTACAAGGTAAGAGAGTTCATCAAGAAGTCGCTCAAGGCTGCAGGTGTGCCCAAGATCGAGATCGAAAGATTCAATGACAAGGTAAGGATAAACGTTCACTGCGCTAAGCCCGGTATCGTTATCGGCAAGGGCGGCGAGAACATCGAGAAGGTACGCAAGGAAGTAGAGAAGCTGATCGGCAAGACCGTATACATCAACATTGTTGAGGTAAAGTCTCCCGATATGGATGCTCAGCTCGTTGCTGAGAACATCGCACAGCAGCTCGAGAACCGCGTAAGCTACCGTCGTGCTCTCAAGCAGGCTATCGGCAGAGCTATGAAGCTCGGCGCTAAGGGCATCAAGGTAAAGGCAGGCGGCAGACTTGCCGGTGCCGAGATCACAAGAAGCGAGAGCTATCATGAGGGTACTATCCCCCTTCAGACTCTCCGTGCTGATATCGACTAGGGTTTCGCTGAGGCTCATACCACCTACGGCCGTCTTGGCATAAAGGTATGGATCTACAAGGGCGAGATCCTCAAGGGCGAGGCTTCTGCAGCAAGGATCAACCGCGCTACCGACAAGCCCGAGAGAAAGCGCAGGAACAACGACGGCAGAAGACGTGACAACGGCAACCGTCGTCCCCGTCAGAACAGACCGGAAGGAGGTAACGCATAATGCTTCTTCCCAAGAGAACAAAATACAGGAAGGTACAGCGTGGCCGCATGACCGGTAAGGCCCTCAGAGGCAACAAGGTGGCTTACGGTGACTTCGGTATACAGGCGCTCGAGCCCGCATGGATAACCTCCAATCAGATCGAGGCTGCCCGTATCGCTATGACGCGTTACATCAAGCGTGGCGGTCAGGTATGGATCAAGATCTTCCCTGACAAGCCCGTATCTAAGAAGCCCGCTGAAGTCCGCATGGGTTCCGGTAAGGGTGCTGTAGAGTACTGGGTAGCTGTAGTAAAGCCCGGCAGAGTCCTCTTCGAGATCAACGGTGTCCCTGAGGAGACCGCAAGAGAGGCTATGCGTCTGGCTATGCACAAGCTCCCCATCAAGTGCAAATTCGTCAAGAAAGAGGAGGCGAGCGACTGATGAAGGCTTCAGAAGTAAGAGATCTTACGGTACAGGAGCTTGAGAACAAGCTCGTTGACCTCAAGAAAGAGCTTTTCGCTCTGAGGTTCCAGCACACAGTCAATCAGCTGGATGATCCCGCTCGTCTTAAGGCTGTCAAGAAGGATATCGCGAGAGTACGCACTATCCTCACCGAAAAGACCAATGCGTAAGGCAGAGGAGGATAAAAATGGCTGATAGAAATCTCAGAAAGACAAGGACCGGCATGGTCGTTTCCGATAAGATGGACAAGACGATCGTTGTAGCTATCCAGGATAACGTAAAGCATCCTCTCTACAAGAAGATCATCAAGAGGACCATCCGCCTCAAGGCTCACGACGAGAAGAACGAGTGCGGTATCGGCGACAGAGTCGAGATCATGGAGACCAGACCTCTTTCCAAGGATAAGAGATGGCGTCTTGTAAAGATCATCGAAAAGGCTAAGTAATAACCGCCTTGTTATGTGCATACCGCTAAAAATGCGGGGTCAGGTCAAAAAACACTTGACATACCGCATCGTATGTGGTAATATGAATATGTTGCCGTCGTGTGTCCCGTATCACGATACACACGGCGGCGTTGCATATGATATAAGCAAATACGATATGACAGGATAAGTGTGTCATATCGACATTTGTTGTTTTGGGAAAGGAGTTAATGCGCTGTGATACAGATGCAGACTTATTTGAAGGTCGCTGACAACACAGGTGCCAAGGAGCTTATGTGCATAAGAGTACTTGGCGGTACTCGCAAGAGATATGCCAACATAGGTGATGTCGTTGTTGCTTCCGTCAAAAAAGCAACACCAGGCGGCGTTGTTAAGAAGGGCGACGTTGTCAAGGCAGTTATCGTGCGTTCAGCAAAGGGCCTTCGCCGTGAGGATGGTACCTACATCCGCTTTGACGAGAATGCCGCTGTCATCATCAAGGAAGACAAGAACCCCAGAGGTACTCGTATCTTCGGGCCGGTAGCAAGAGAGCTCAGAGACAAGGACTATATGAAGATCCTCTCCCTCGCTCCGGAAGTACTTTGATCGGAGGTGTCCGCTATGGCTACTAACAGAAAGCTTCATGTAAAAACAGGCGACACCGTCGTTATCCTGTCCGGCAAGGACAAGGGCAAGACCGGCAAGGTGCTCGAGGTCTCCGTCAAGGAGCAGAAGGTCATCGTTGAGGGTTGCAACATCGCCACCAAGCATGTAAAGCCTACTCAGATGGGCCAGTCCGGTCAGATCGTAAAGGTGCCTGCACCTATGTATGCGTGCAAGGTGCTCGCTGTTTGCCCTCACTGCGGCAAGCCTACCAGACTTGCTCATGACTTTGACGCGAATGGCAAGAAGATCAGAGTATGCAACCACAAGGATTGCAGAAAGTCTTATTGATGAAAGGAGCAGATGAAGATGTCAAATCTTAAAGATCTTTACGTCAGCACCGTAGCTCCTTCTCTCATGAAGAAGTTCGGATACAAGAGCGTGATGCAGATACCCAAGATAGACAAGGTAGTCATCAACGTAGGCGCAGGCGAGGCTAAGGAGAACTCCAAGGTCATCGACGCTATCGTTGGCGATCTTGCTCTCATCACAGGCCAGAAGCCTGTTATCTGCCGTGCAAAGAAG
>JAFYEQ010000004.1 GCA_017544185.1 Oscillospiraceae bacterium | reverse complement strand
GGGGCTCATGATCCACTGACCTGCCATGCAGAAGTTGTTGAGGCCCTTGATAGTGCCCTTTACACGGAGCTGCTTTGCGTCGGTCTTGGTGACAAAGCCCATATACGAACCGTGGTATGCATTGCAGTAGCGTGCGTAGGTGAGGGGCGACCAGGTGTCGAGGTGGGCCATCTTGCCGTCGAGCTCCGGGAACTGCTTTACGATGCGCTCGGTGAGCTGTTCGGTGAGCTCTGCCTTTACCTTCTTGTATCCATCCTTGTCAAGGCTCTTCCAGTACTTGTACTCATCATCGCTCTGGGGGATGTTCACCTGAAGTACGGTCTTACCTTCGGGAGCAAAGGACTTGTCATATGCGTAGCTCTTTACGGAGAGCCTGTCGAAGCTCTTGTCGCCTATCTTTATAGGCTCGCAGTCGAAGAATATGGTATCATCGCCGGAAAAGCTGCTGTCGATCATATACGCTGCCTGGAAGCCGCTGGTAACGGGGTACTTAGCTCTTTCGGAGAATGCCTTTTTCCATTCATCGGTCATATAGGACTTGCCGAGGAGCTTGTTGAACAGGAAGGCTGCGTCTACTGCTGCGATGATCTCATCACCGTATACCTTTTCGCCGCTCTCGAGCTCGATACCCTTTGCAGTGCTGTTCTCGACTATTATGCTCTTTACGGGTGTCTTGAGGTGGAGCTTGCCGCCCATATCCTCAAATCTCTTTATGATCCTGTTGGTCATGGCCAGAGAGCCGCCGAGGGGGATATTGCCGTTGCCGCTGGTCATCGTTGCGTAGGATACCAGCAGAGAATATGCTGTATACTCGGGAGGCAGATAGTCGGTCATCAGCTTCTCGAGCAGGGGAGAACGGAACCTGTCAGCCAGACCTCTCAGGTCTATCTTGCCGTACTCCTTCATGACCTTGGGCATATTTGCCATAGACTTGCCCATCTTGATATAGTCGCCTACACCCATCATATCCATGGGCTTTTCGCTGGGGATGACGCAGCTCTCGGCATAGCGTGTGTACTCGATGAACTTCTTTATCTCAGCTTCGTCCTCGGGTGATATGGCTATGAGCTCTCTTTCGGTCTTGTCCAGATCCTTCCAGAGCGTAGCTTCCTGTCCGTTGTAAGTGGAGGTGTAGAACTTGTTGGTATCTGCATAGGGAGTATCCTTGTCGATAGCGCCCATAGTGTTCCATACCTGCCAGAGGCCTGTGCTCTCATCTGTGCCTGTGAGCCAGTGTATGCAGTTGTCGATATGACATCCCTTCCTGTTCCAGCCCATGCACTCACCGCCTGCGACAGGGTTCTTCTCGTATATCTCAGCCTGATATCCTGCCTTGAGAGCGTATATGCCTGCTGAAAGTCCGCCTATGCCGCCGCCTACTATTATTACCTTTTTCATGATGATACCCCTTTCGATGTATGTGATATATGATGTATTTAGAGTTTGCAGTGTGATCTATTTGTTCCTGATGATATCCAGCAGCCATTCCTTGTCGGGGAGCGGGATATCGGGAGTGATGAGGTGCTGCTCCATGATGCCCTGTACACTGCACCAGAACGCGAAGGACAATGCCATCGGATCGCCTTGCTTTATGCTGCCGTCCGCCTGGCCATGCTCGATGAGATGTGCGGAGAAGCTCATCTGATCTACAGCCAGTGCCGTCTGCCGGATCTCCTCCGGGATGCCCTGCCGTCTGGCCTGGGACATGAGGACGAACATATAGCTGACCATGGGATCCTCCGTGACGGAGCGGTAGAGACCGTCCAGTGTGCTGCTGAAGTATCCCAGCGCGGGGCCCTGATACATCTCCTGCGGCTTGCGGGCGAAAGCTGCGCCCATCCTTACGAGCTCCAGACAAAGCTGCTCCTTCGACTCATAGTAGTGGAACAGGAGCCCCACGCTTATATCCAGCGCCTTGACGATATCACTGATCTTGGTCTCGGTAAAGCCCTTCGTAACGAACAGCTCCAGAGCCTTGAACAGTATCTGCTTCTGACGCATCTCCTTTTGTTCTTTGCGTGTCATCGGTCTACCTCTCAGATCGAATTTGATTTCATTGAATATCAGTTCATTGAACCTGGTATCAATATATCATACTTTTCTGTGTTTGTCAAGGGGTAAACAGAAATTTGGAGATATGCACATAAAAACAGCGCCGACTATGTGTGAAATGCACATAGTCGGCTGAAGAAGAGTATGATCAAAGCGTAATAAGTATGATAAGTAAGATAAGCATCACGAGCCTGTGCCGCTGTACTTCATGGCTCCGTACATCCATATCTTATAGCTGACGAGGAAGAACGCAACACCTACGAGGGGGGACAGCCAGGAAAGGATATGTGACTCATCGGGGCGGAGTATCACAAGGCTGGGATAGTATGCTATGAATGCGATTGGCATAACGAATGTGAATATGAACCTGAAGAACTTGTTGAATATCGTGATGGGATATTTAGCGTAGTCCTTGAACCTGAACGCCAGATCCAGCACATAGAAGGAGTTCTGTATCCAGAAGCAGGTAGCTGCTCCTGCGTTCTGCAGGGCTATCATGATAAGCGATGCCGTGGTCAGGAACACTATCAGCTTGAGTATCATGAGCGGCGTAAAGGCTATGCCCAGCTTGACAGCGGAATACACCAGCGTACCGATGCCGAATGCCAACTGTCCGAGGCCCTTGATGTCGAATACCTCCGACTGGTAGTAGAAGAACAGGTTTATGGGGCGGAAGCAGTACTTTATAAAGTCGCCCGAGTATACATACTGCCTGAGCTTCCAGTTGTTGTCGAAGAGACACTGTACAGGCGTGAGGGATACCAGAGAGAAGCCGTAGAGGAACAGCATCTCATAGTATGTCCAGTCCTTTATGGACGGGAAGTTCCGAAAGAGTATCCAGAACCCCACGAAGCCTGCGATGTTGGTGAATATCATACCAATGGTGGATATGATGAAGTCTGCGCGGTAGCTCATCTTGCTCTTGAGATCCTGAGCCAGTATCTTGAAGTAGATGCGCAGATAGTATGTCAGTCCTTTTGATCTCATATCTCATCCTCCGTTCACTGTGATCTGGCGCAGCGATATCTTCCAGAACAGCTTGCTTACGATAAGCATCACTGCACACCATATGAGCTGCGTGCCGAGGGTGGTGATCACGGTATGCATATCAGGGCTGCCATTGAGGAGAAGCGACAGGGGAGCGTTGTATATCGACTGGAAGGGCAGATAGTACATCGCCGACCTCAGAGGCTCCGGGAAGAACGCCAGGGGTATGGTAGCGCCCGACAGCAGCGTGACTATGACCTGCTTCATGATGTTGATGCCCCATATGGATTCTGTATACAGGCATATGGTCCCCACGAAGAAATCTATACTGTAATTGATGAACACCGCCATGGGTACGGACATCACGAAGAACAGCAGGTTTATACCAAGGGGTATGGCTCCCTTTGTGACGATGGATACCGCTATGAAGGTCGGGAGGAACGTGAGGAAGAACTGTGTTACGAAGGAGCCCGAGTATGACCAGAATAGGTATTTCCTGAACTCCATCGGTTTGAGCAGGTCGAGGACTATCTTGCCCGACTGTATGTTGCGCCCGATCTCCCATACCGTATACATCTCCATGAAGTTGAACAGCGCGGTAGCAAGCACCATATATATGAGCGTGTCGGTAAAGGTCATGCCGTTGACTATATCCGTGCCTGCGGAGTCGTATATAGCCTTCCACAGGAAGTATACCACTATCAGATACAGCATATTGCCTATGACCATGACCACGAAGGAGAGCCTGAACTGCAGGGCTTCTATG
>JAFYEQ010000058.1 GCA_017544185.1 Oscillospiraceae bacterium | reverse complement strand
TTTCGTACTTGTCCCAGTCGGTGATCTTGGTCTGGTCGGGGTAGGGCAGTATCTCGGGCAGTACAGGCTTCGCCAGGGACTTTACCTCATCTGTCTCGTTCTGCTTCTTAGCCAAAGTGATCTCCTGCGATCCGTTATGTATATCAGTATCGTTCACAGGCGTGCCTGTCTGTGAGCAGGCTGCGAGCATCAGAGCAGCCAATATAGCGGCCGCATATCTTTTATATGTCTTCATATCTTGCTCCTTTATGATATCTAAAAACAAAAACAGGGTACAGCGACCACCGCTGTACCCTGTACCGGTCAGAACACGGGCGTGTTCTCTTTGAGTATGCGTCCGTCACGGAGCAGGCGCCGAAGGGTCTGTGCATCGCCTGCTTCTATGGCATTGCGGTACTCTGCCAGTCTGCCGATGATATAGTCTATCTCGAAGCAGAGCGGCTCACGGTTCATGAGGAACAGAGGCGTCCACATATCTTCATTGAGCTTTGCCACACGGGTAAGATCCAGGAAGGAGCCTGCGGAGAATCCCAGCTGCTCCTGATGTGTGGGGCTCTTGATATACGCATTGGACACTACATGTGCCAGCTGGCTGGTGAAGGCGATTATCCTGTCGTGATCCTCGGGAGTGGCCTTCACTACCTTCTTGAAGTGTATGGAATAGGCAAGATCCTCTATGATCCTCATCTCTTCCTTGGGGGTCTTCTCCGTAGGTGTCATGATGAAGCTGGCATTGTCGAACAGATCATCCAGAGAGTACTCGAATCCCGAGAACTCACGTCCTGCCATGGGGTGTACCCCTATGAAGGTGACGTCGCGCTCAGCCAGAAGGTCGGTCACCTCATCCACGATAGCCTTCTTGATACCTGCGGTATCTATGACTATGCTGCCCTCCTTGAACACATCGGCGTTCTCCTTGATGAACTCGATGATCGTAGGCGGGAAGAGGGACACTATGGTTATATCTGCTTCCGATACGTCCTTTGCCTCATAGTCTATGGCGTTCTGGGACAGTGCCATCTTCACCACCTTGCGGTCTATGTCTATGCCGCCCAGGAGGTGGTTGGTGTGTTTTTTTATCGCTTTGCAGAGAGAGCCTCCGATAAGGCCCAGTCCGACTGTAACTATCTTCATCTTAGTCTCCGTTCGTTTCGGTGGTCTCGTCCCCGATCTGGTCGATCGAGATCAGAGTGAATGATGTGCCGTGCTGTTCTACCACGTAGGACATATACTTGAAGGGCTCGCGCTTTTTCTTGCTGTCCTGTATGTACGACGGTACGGGAGCCACGTACCCCACGCGAAGGGTGTATACATCGCCTTCCTTCACGATGCCCTCGATGGAGGGGGAGTAGGTGAAATGATCGGGCTCCTCGGGTATACGGTAGGAGCGTATCCCCTCGTCGTAATAGAATGCCACATCGGGATTGGCTATGGTGTGATGCTCCAGCGACAGGTTGGCGCCGAATATCTTGGCAGCATGCTGCTCGATATCTATCTCGGGCACGATGATGTAGTCGAACTCATGGACGTACTTGTCCTTGTCCTCATACATGATCACGTCCCATGCTGCAGCGCATATCATCGTGTCATTGCGGAACCGCTGGGATTGCTGTATCGACGGTGGATCGCATATGATAACGGGGTATATGAAATGCTCCAGCTTGTCCTTGAGCACTGTGTTGTCGAATATGCCGCTCACCTTGTGGTAGAGGAACACTGCAGTGCAGCACATGCCCACTATGGACATGATGATCACGAACAGCCCCACGATGAAGTGCAGGTGAGATGTAGAAGGAGCCTCCTCCTTGTCGCTCACCAGCTCGGACATCTCGCTGACGTCCTCCTCGAAGGCTTCATCGAGTATGGCTTTGATCTCGTTGTCCTTGCTCATCTTATCTGACCGTTCCCGTCGATCAGGTACTTGTTGGAGGTCAGCTCATATAGTCCCATAGGCCCTCTTGCGTGGAGCTTCTGGGTGGATATGCCTATCTCCGCACCGAAGCCGAACATACCGCCGTCGGTGAACCTGGTGGACGCATTGACGTATACACAAGCAGAGTCCACGCGGGCGCGGAACTGTGCAGCGCTCGTCAGATCGTTGGTGACGATGCACTCTGAGTGACCTGTGGAATACCGTGCGATATGGTCTATGGCTTCATCTATGCTGTCTACCACACGTACAGCGATGATATAGTCGCCGAACTCCGTAGCATAGTCATCCTCGGTAACAGGTACGACACAGTCTCCGAGTATGGCAGCGGTGGTCTCGTCTCCGCGTATCTCCACGTTATGCTCATCCAGCTTAGCCTTCACCATGGGCAGGAACTTCTCTGCCACATCACGGTGTACCAGCATGGTCTCCAGAGCATTGCATACCGAAGGACGCTGGGTCTTGCCGTTGTCGGTGAGAGCTACGGCCATATCAAGATCGGCGGATGCGTCAATGTAGATATGGCAGTTGCCGGAGCCCGTCTCTATCACGGGCACAGTGGCGTTCTCCACCACAGCGCGGATCAGACCTGCGCTGCCTCTGGGGATCAGCACGTCCACGTAGCGGCACTTCATGAGCGCCGTTGTGGTCTCTCTGGAGGTGTCCTCCACGAACTGTATGATATCGGGATCGAATATGTCCTTCACCGCATCACGCATGATGTCGGCTATGCACTTGTTGGAATCATACGCTTCCTTGCCGCCCTTGAGTATCACCGCATTGCCCGTCTTTAGACAGAGGGTGGCAGCATCGGGGGTGACATTGGGACGTGCCTCGTATATCATGGCGATGACGCCGATGGGTACGCGGACCTTGGTTATATGCAGACCGTTGGGACGTACTGTACCGCTGTCTGTCCTGCCGATGGGGTCTTCAAGGTCGATAAGCTCGTGTATGGACTTGACGATATCGTCTATACGAGCGTCGCTCAGCATGAGACGATCCACGAGGGACGCCCTCATGCCGTTCTGCTTTGCAGCATCTATGTCGAGGACGTTGGCTGCAAGTATCTCGGCGCGTCTTTTGTCTATGGCATCTGCTATGCGAGCCAGCGCCTCGTTCTTCTTACGGGTATCGGCGGTAGCAAGATCTGTCTTTGCGCGTCTCGCGTTCTGACCGAGAGTGTCTGTATAGTTCATCATAGCTCCTGTTCCTCATCCTGTACGGGCACAGTCGTCTGTGCAGCCGTATCGTCGGATGATATTTGTTCAGTCTCGATGATGAGCTCGCCCGACTCCGTCATCGTGGCTTTTTCCTTC